>DJFP01000131.1:1455-5977 GCA_002432565.1 Flavobacteriales bacterium UBA5869 | reverse complement strand
TCCATCGGCGGAAAGGTCGGACTTCCGATGGGAAGCTGGTACCACGCCAGTAAATTTGCGATTGAAGGTCTAAGCGACAGCCTGCGCAATGAAGTGAGGCAATTCGGTATCGATGTCATTGTAATCGAACCCGGAGGAATCAAATCGGAAATGAAAGACTTGGGTGCTGTTGACCTGATGCGCGTTTCAGGTAATACGGTTTACAAAGAATTGGCTTCAGGCCTGGCGAAAGTTTACGGGGAAATGGAGAAAAGCGATTCGGATCCTTTGGTTATTGCAAAGCTGATCCGGACCGGGATTGAAGCCAGAAATCCTAAAACGCGTTATATTGGAGGAAAAATGGCAAAACCTATGTTATTTATGCGGAAACTTTTGTCGGATAAACTATTTGACAAAATGCTTATGAGAAGTATGAAGTAAATACAACTAAGAAATGGAATCATTGATGAATTACATCCTGCAGTTCGGACAATTGAATCAACAGCAAATTGACCTGGTGAAAAGCAAAGCAGTTTTGAAGACGCTTAAGAAGGATTCTTATTACCAGGAAGCAGGTAAAATCCCCCGGGAAATTATTTTCCTGACCAAAGGCATCTTCCGGATCTGTTATTACGACAACAAAGGAAATGACATCACAAAGTATTTTATGGATGAGAACAGGTTTGTTGCAGACATCAATTGTTACAACCAGGGAATCCCTTCCACAGAATATATTCAGGCCGTTACGGATTGCGAATACCTGGCATTTTCAAAAAGCGCTATGGACGAATTATCCATGACAATTATCGGATGGGATTTAATTGTTTCCAAAATAACAGCCAAAGGACTGGCGGATAAATTAATGCGGATAAGCACCATGCTGGTTGAAGACGGCACCGAACGCTATGTAAATTTCCTGGAGAACTTCCCGGGGCTGGCAAACCGAATTCCTCTGTCACAATTGGCTTCTTATTTGGGAATTACGCAGTCATCGCTAAGCAGGATCCGTAAGAACATGCGTTGATTCTGACTGTTTCAGTTGAGCCTTTAAAACCTTAAAATGTCTGCCAGCATACGTCTATTAATTGCTCAAATGTTTTGATTCTCACCGTTAGCCATCTAACAAAAAACGCGTGCTAGCCGTTGTTTTTTTCATTTCGTAAGCTAAATATTTCATTAATACCTCGCTTTTCTCCAATATTATCAAAGCATTTTTCTAAGTCGGAAATGATTTCGTCCGTAATAAATTTCAAATGCTTTTTCCTGGTCTTTTTAAACTCGAAAGAACATAAAAAACGCCCAAGTCCTTTTTGTGTTTTATAGTTTCTGTCAGAACTCAAATATGCTTCAATAACTTCCTTTGTGTCAAATGCTTTAAGTATGCTATTAGGCAATTCTTCATAACTTGGATAAGCTGTCCAAAGGTTTTCAGACTTACCAAAGGTTTGTAGTAGAGCAATAATTTGCTCTTGTTTGTCAGGAATTTCAGCGTTGATGTCGTTTATTAACGAAGGGAGATAGTTTTGATCGAAACTGTTGATTTGACTCCAATACTTAGTAAAACATTTGGGGGCAATTTCAAGCCAATTTCTTTCGGCAATTCGGTCTGCTTCCAGGTTTCGCTTTTCTTCGAGTCTGTCTTGAAGTGGTTTTGACAACCCTTGTCCGTTTAAAAACTCTAAAAAATTATCACTCTGTGTAAGCTCAGCGTCTCCATTCCATTGGTCATAACGAATAGATACTCCATGATGAAAGCCAACAGTCGCTTTAAGTTTTCCGTTATTATATAGTTCAATTGCGTATGTCCCTGAGCACATGCAATAGAATCCGGTATTAGATTCATCAATTTCTAAAAGTTCCGAAAATCGTTTTACCTTGTCCTGTTCCCCTAAGGTCAAAACAACCTCGTCTGACATAGCTTTGTCGTTATAAACACCACCTTCTTTAATTATGATCATGTCTATGTCAACAAACAACTGTCTTAAATTATCATTTGTCGGTTTAGGAAGTTTTTCTAATTCTTCCAATTTCTTTCGATTTCTTAAGTCTAATATCGGCATTGTTGTGTTGTCCTAAAATAACAGCTAACTCCGTAGTATTTCCGGATCCTTACTCCCCACTTTCCTCGATGACTTCCTCTTCTGTTCCGTAGTCATCGGGGTTTACTTCTCCGACGATTTTGAATTCCGTGCGGCGGTTTAGTTCACGCCCCTCCGGGTTATCGGATCCATCCGGTTTGCTGTTCGGAGCAATCGGTCTTGTTTCACCGTATCCTTTTGCAATGAGCTGTTCTTTCGGGATTCCTTTTGAGATCAGGTAAGTTACCACGCTTTCCGCACGTCTTTGGGACAATTTCATGTTGAAATCATCAGATCCTTTATCGTCTGTATGCGCACTTAATTCAATAATTAACTCCGGATTTTTACGAAAGAACTCTACCAAGGTGGTATCCAGTGTTTTCTTCGAAGCGGCGCTTAGTGTGGCGCTATTGTACTCAAACTGGACATTTTTCAGTACCATTGGTTCAACCGGTTTCTTACGCAAAAGAATTTTAGCCGGGATTTTACTGGAAGTGGTCACATTTTTGGTCGAAACCGGAACCATTTCATTGAAATAACCGTCTTTTTTCACTTCGATCACGTATTCGAAGCCAGGACGTAATTCCACCTCATTGATGCAATTGATGCTTTTGGTCTGCTGTACCAATAGTTTTCCATCTTCATCCACAATGTAGACATTGATCTGTTCACCGTTCTTTAGACAGTCTTTTGTTTTGCTGTCCTGTACTTCCAGGTCACAAGTCGCGGTAATGAATTTCAGGTAATTGAACTCATAGATATCATCACAGCAGGTTTCGTGGTACAGGGAATTCCCGCCTTTTCTGTTCGAGACCAGGTAACCTCCTTTTCCCGAAGGTCGCAATGCAAAGTCCAGGTCATCTGCCGGAGAATTGATCGGAAGTCCCAGGTTCTTGGGTTCCTGCCAGGTAGATGCATCTCCCACAGCACTGAAAATATCCATTCCACCGATTCCGGGACGCCCGTTCGAACTGAAATAAAGCGTTTTGGACTTCATATCGTAATACGGAGTCATCTCATCTCCCGGAGTGTTGATTTTGGAACCAACGTTTCGTGGTTTCCGGAAAGTCTTTTTACGATCGTCGTATTCGGCCATCCAGATGTCCATTCCGCCTTTCGTTCCTTCCCGGTCGGAAACAAAGTAAAGTACTTCCTTATTTTTCTTCGATTCTCTTCCCATTGCAGGATGTGACGAGGTGAAATCTTTCATATTTACCAATTCGTTCAGTGCTTCCGGCTTGGACCACTTCCCGTTGCGTTTTTTGGAAACATAAATCTCACAAATGGTTTTATACTGCCAGTTTTGGGCGCATTTGGTAAAGTAGAAACGAGTACTGTCCAACGAAAATGTTCCGTTTGCAATATCGAATGCATCATCATTGAATTCTTCGAACTCTCCCAGGTTTTTCCAGGTATCACCGTCTTTTTCTGCCAGGTATAGTTTTCGTTTCGGCGCCAGGGTATCGAATTCCCCGATGGTGTATATTTTTTCCTCGGAAGCGCGCAGCGATCCGAAAATAATTTTGTTCTCAGAAACCGGTATCGGTGAAAATTCAGCATGTTTTCCGTTCACTTTTCCCATCATTGGAAAAACGGAAGTTTTTGCAGCTGAATCGGCCAATGAGACGGCAAGTGTACAGCCTTCCAGTTCGGCTTTCGCCAGTTTTTTCATGTCCGGATCAACCTTCCCGCCCTGCTTCTTGAAGTTTGCCAGCGATTGTGTTGCTTCTTTGTATTTTCCGTTGGATTTCTGCATCTGGGCCAGGTAAAACCATGCCTCAGGATGTTTGCTTCCTTTGGAAGATTTGGTAATGCGTGTATAATAGGATTCCGCTTTCACATAATCGTGTGTCAGCCTGGAAAGATCTGCCATTTCGAGCAAAACACCGAAATCATTCGAGTCGCGCAAAAAAAGCTGGTGATAATGCTCCAAAGCCACGTAAATATCACCCTGGCGCTTTGCTTCGCGTGCCAGGTTTCGTGTTCTGAGATCGTTCTTTTCATACAGATCGCCCGGATGTGTCTCCTGTGCCGAAACAAAGTGCATGCAGTGAAATGCCAAAAACAGGAAAAGCAGTTTTTTTGTCATAGCTGATTTATAAACGGGAACAAGGGACGATCCTGTATTTGGGTTTAGAACTCGGAGCAGTGTAAATAATCGAAATCTCGATCGATTTAACGCGCTTCACATATTTACTTAAAGAAGAAACATTGAAATCATAACTGACACCGATATCGAACCGGTTGACACTCAAACCAACTACCGGGTAAACTGCATCGAGCGTTCTGGAAATACCGTGACGGTAATAAACTCCCGCCCATGCTTTTGTAATTACCGGACTGCTCAGTTTACTTTCCACATTCGCACCCAATAGGAATTCCTGTGCTTTCGTGGTCCACATCCACTGCAGTTGTGGTTTCAAAGTAAGTACATTCGTCAATGGAATTTCCGCACTTCCGTGAAC
>DJFP01000131.1:0-1372 GCA_002432565.1 Flavobacteriales bacterium UBA5869 | reverse complement strand
GGCAATGCCTGGTTGAATGTCCCGTTCGGATAATCCCATTGTTCGGGAAAAGTCTGAACGGAAAGATTCGTGCTGTTGGAAACTATCCCCGTCTGAATTCCGCCACGAAGTATGTTTCCTTTCAGCGTATAAGTGTAAGCTCCGGTGAGGAAAATTTTAGTCGTCTGTGACTGGAATCCACTGAACTCATCACGTACTACCACCAGTCCGGCATCAATTTCATGCGAATAATAATGGAAAGCCTTGTCGAAAGCCGCCACATAGGTTGTTAAAGGCTGACTCTCAATCTGTCTCCATTGGTTCCTGTAGTTTGCACTTATCCGGTAATCTCCTTTATGATCACCTACCAGGGCAGGGTTCAACAAATGGTCCTGGGTATAGAATTGCGAAAGGTGAATGTCCTGGGCTTCGACATCTAAAATTGCTGATAAACAGCTTACAAGTAGAATGATTGCTTTTTTCATTACCACATTCCGATGTTATCCAGGTAATACAAAGCCATTTTTTTCAATTGTCCGTGCGTGAAACCACATCCGCACTCATCCGGGTAGTAGGACATGATATTTCCTACGATCGGGTCATAATAATCGCCATTTGCATCCTGTCCCATGAAAATAAAAGTGCAGCCATCGACATAATTGGCCATTGGCGAAGGATGCACATAAGGATCAGCGGGAGTATCGCAGATTCCGTCTCCGGCGGTTTCACAATTGGATCCGTCTGCCAGTTCGATACCACTTCCTTCAAAAGTATGTTCCAGGTTGAAATAATGTCCAAGCTCATGAGAGTGTGTCCGTCCGCCACAGCAATCAGGTGTTTTTTGGATAACGATCCCGCTGGATTCCAGGTTTTCAATTTGTCCCAATCCTGCATATCCGCAGGCGCCCGAAGGTTCAACTATCGTATTTACATAAAAAACATTGATCCTGTTCTGCTGATGATACAATACCTGGAGTTCATCCCATTGTAGCTGATCATTGTGAATATTGTATTCGAATTCAGGATGATAGATAAATTCACACACTTCGAAAGAAATGCAAATGGGAGAAAAATCAGCACTTGCATCTGCAAAAGCCTGATTAATCTGGGCTTCCGTAACACCCGGTGCTCCGAGTGAATCCAGAAAAATATGAGCAACTACACTAAACTTTTTGTCCACACACGGTAAACGATCCATCGTTTGACTGAATGCAGTAGCGAAAAACACTAGAAAAAAAATAGTCGGGATTGATCTGTGCATGTTAAGTTTTGAAGTTATTGCAAAAATATAAAATTTTGTTAAATACAAAAAAAAAATTAGTTTTACAGGACTTAAATATGATTGACCTTGATAATCCGCAGCTACTTATCAATTACATCTGCCCGAATAAAA
>DJFP01000051.1 GCA_002432565.1 Flavobacteriales bacterium UBA5869 | reverse complement strand
AAGAGAAATCCGCCCGAACATGAACCAATGGGATGCTGATGAGTATTTCCCGGTGGAAACCATGAAGAAAATGGGTGAACTTGGACTGCTTGGGATCTATATCCCGGAACAATATGGCGGAAGCGGCTTTTCTTACCTGGAATATGCAACAGCATTGATGGAATTAGGAAAAGTATGCGGAGGAATCGGTTTGAGCGTTGCTGCACATAACTCATTGTGTACAGGTCATATCTATTACCACGGAAACGAAGAACAAAAGAAAAAATACCTTCCGAAGTTAACTTCCGGAGAATTTATCGGCGCTTGGGGTTTGACAGAGCCAAATACAGGTTCGGACGCAATGCGTATGAAATGTACGGCAGTTAAAGACGGAGATCATTGGGTAATCAACGGTGCTAAGAACTGGATTACACATGGATTATCCGGCGATTTGGCTGTAGTATTGATCCGTACAGGTGAATTATTGGATTCAAACGGAATTACTGCATTCATCATTGAAAAAGGTACTCCGGGATTCTCAGCCGTAAAGATCAAGGATAAATTGGGTGTTCGCGCTTCTGAAACTGCAGAGCTGATTTTTGACAACGTTCGTGTACACGAATCCCAGGTTATCGGAGAAGTTGGGCAAGGATTCAAGCAAGCAATGCACATTTTGGACGGAGGACGCATTTCCATTGCAGCACTTTCTTGTGGGATTGCACGCGGAGCTTACGAAGCTTCTGTAAAATACGCGAAAGAGCGTGAGCAGTTCGGACAACCTATCGGTAAATTCCAGGCAATCGGTTTCAAATTGGCTGATATGGCAACAGAAGTAGAGGCAGCTGAGTTGTTGACTTTCCAGGCGGCAGATTATAAGAATAGAAACCAAAAGATGACGACCCAGGGAGCATTTGCAAAATACTTCGCTTCTGAAGTTTCAGTAAAATGCGGAAATGAAGCCGTTCAGATCATGGGTGGTTACGGGTTTACAAAAGAGTATCCTGCAGAGAAATTCTTACGTGATGCGAAGCTGATGACCATCGGTGAGGGAACTTCTGAAATTCAGAAATTAGTTATCTCACGAGAAATTTTGAAGTAGTTCAAATGTTCAAATTGAACCTTAACCTTTGGAACTTTTTAACCCTTTGAACCATTTATTTTTTGCAGTATCAAATTATTTTTTTGAAATACGTATTGTTGAAAAGAAAAATAATGTATCTTTGCGCTCCCTATTATAGGATAGGCAATAAATAGCTAACAATAGAATTTAAATAGAATATGTTAATCATTCCAGTTAAAGAAGGCGAGAACATCGAGAGAGCGCTTAAGAAGTACAAGAAAAAATACGACAAAACGAACGTGATGAAAGAATTGCGTCGTCGTAAAGAATTCGTGAAACCATCTGTTGTTGATCGTCAAGCGAACATTCGTGCGGCTTATGCTCAAAAAATGAAATCTCAAGAGATTTAATCCGGAGGTATTCGCATTAGAACATTGAAAACCCTGATCCCGTACATACGGGATCAGGGTTTTTTTGTACCTTGTTTTCTGTTATGTCCTACAAAGATTCCTTCATACATTATCTGCAGGTAGAAAAGCGCTATTCAAAGCATACGATCCTGGCTTACGAAGAAGATTTGGACCAATTTGTTGTATTTGCTGAGATTTCCAGGTCTTCGGAATGGAACGAGGTGAACCACCAGCTGGTCCGTGGATGGATCGTTCAGTTGCTGGAAGATGGGCAGAGCAGTCGCACGGTATCCCGCAAGCTGTCTTGTCTGCGTTCTTTTTTTAAATGGCTCATTGCAGAAGGAAAGGTTGAACAAAATCCCATGCTTCGCATTCGCGGGCCAAAAGTGGAAAAACGCCTGCCACAATTCGTAAAACAGTCAGAAATTGAAAATGTACGCATAGAACAATTGTTTTCTTCCGATTTTGAAGGGATTCGAGACCGCCTCATGTTTGAATTTTTCTACCAGACCGGAATCCGCTTAAGTGAATTAATTGAGTTGAAGAATAAAGATGTTACGAGTACACAAATCAAAGTGTTGGGAAAAAGGAATAAAGAGCGCATCATTCCGATAGGAAAAGATCTTTATGAAATCATCTTGTCTTATGAAAAACTCAAGCCTCCGGGACCCGATAGCCAAATAATGTTATTTGTAAAAAAAGATGGTAGAAAATTATCGTCAAAGTTTGTTTATCGAAAAATTAATACATATCTTGGAAGTGTAACGAACGCGGAAAAAAAGAGCCCACACATCCTGCGTCATACATTTGCTACACACATGTTAAACAATGGAGCAGGGCTTGAAACTTTGAAAGAACTTTTGGGGCATGCAAATTTGTCTGCAACTCAGGTTTACACGCATAATTCGTTCGCACAAATAAACTCGATATATTCACATGCTCACCCTCGTGGGCGCAAAAAGTAAAAGTCATGGACGTTAAAGTGCATTCTATCCATTTTAAAGCGGATCAAAAATTAATTAATTTCATTAATGACAAAGTGGAAAAACTTCAGGTTTTTTTTGATCACATCATTGTTGGGGAAGTTTTTTTACGATTGGATAAGAATTCGGACAAGGAAAACAAGATAGCAGAAGTGAAAATATTAATGCCCGGAAAAGAATTGTTTGCCAAGAAACAATGCAAATCTTTTGAAGAAGCGGCTGATTTGTGTGTCGATGCCTTGCGAACACAGGTAAAAAAATATAAAGGCAAGTTAGCGAATTAGTAATTGAAAATGAATAATTTACATAAGCGGTCCAAAAGGCCGCTTATTTTTTTTTAATTTTTTTTCATTCAAACGCTTGCAGTTGTTTATTTCTTTACTACATTTGCAAACCCAAACGGGAAAACACTTTAAGAATCGTTCTTTAAAATCGTAATAAAAAACCAAACTTTAATGCCGGTGTAGCTCAGCTGGCTAGAGCAGCTGATTTGTAATCAGCAGGTCGGGGGTTCGAGTCCCTCCACCGGCTCGCATTAAAGGATGGGAGTGTCGCATAGTGGCTATTGCAGCAGACTGTAAATCTGTCACCTCACGGTATCGCTGGTTCGAGTCCAGCCACTCCCACGACAAGTTAAGAATTATTATAAGCGGGAGTAGCTCAGTTGGTAGAGCGTCAGCCTTCCAAGCTGAGGGTCGCGAGTTCGAATCTCGTCTCCCGCTCAAATTACGATTCAAAAGAATAGGCCGGTGTAGCTCAGGGGTAGAGCGCTTCCTTGGTAAGGAAGAGGCCACGAGTTCAAATCTCGTCATTGGCTCTGCAGGGATTCACTCATTTGGTTTATGGGTGAAATTTTGTATTGTAAGAAAAAGGTTTATTAACTACGTAACAAATAAAAACAAATGGCTAAGGAAAGTTTTAATCGTTCCAAACCGCACGTAAACATTGGTACTATTGGTCACGTTGACCACGGTAAGACCACTTTGACTGCGGCTATTTCAAGCGTATTGGCTGCTAAAGGATTAGCTGCCGTTCGTGATTTCTCTTCAATTGACAACGCACCGGAAGAAAAAGAGCGTGGTATTACTATTAACACGTCACACATCGAGTACGAAACAGCTAACCGTCACTACGCACACGTTGACTGTCCAGGTCACGCGGATTACGTGAAAAACATGGTTACCGGTGCTGCTCAG
>DJFP01000190.1 GCA_002432565.1 Flavobacteriales bacterium UBA5869 | reverse complement strand
CTGGGATTACAGGAAGAAGAAAAGCTGGCCGTTTCCATTTACCCGAATCCTGCCAAAGAGCAGATCATAGTGGAAGGTATAACTAACGGGGATTACCGCATCATTTCTTTAGATGGAAAAGAAGCACAAGCCGGAAGCCTGGAAAACCCGATTATACAATTAGACGCGTTGAATGACGGTTTCTACTTCATTGAAATTACTTCAGGAGGAAAATACGACCGGAAATCATTTGTGAAAGAATAAGTCCCGAAAGTTCTTTTTGAGCTAAAAACCCTTTGGAGACTNNCTAAAGCTTTGGCGACATGCGGTCAGCGCAGGCGCAGATTTTTTTAACTTAAGAACATGAAACACTTATTTATCGGACTTACTTTTTTAAGTTTCAATTCCTTTGCTCAGAAAGACGGAAACCAAAAACCGGAAACGGTTTACAGTATCGCGAAAGAAGAACGAGCATTAAAATGGTACGAAGACCAGCTAAAACTTTGGAAGGCAGAAGTAGATAAAAATCCAAAGAACGGAACTGCCTGGACTAATTATTATGCTTCCGCAAGAGCGCTTCGAAACACCAATCCACACGGATCAGAAGAACGAAAAAAACACACCGAACTCTGTGCACAAATCGCGGGGGAAGTTCAAAAAGCCATGCCGAATACCTTTGAAGGCTATTTCATCCCTTTCATAGAAAACGAAGGAGCATGGGGAAGCCCGGAGGGACTTTTAAAAGCTGCCGCTATCAACCCGGATGATCCGAGACTGTTGGACGAAATGATGATCCATTACGCAATGGAACGCAACCAGCAGCAATTTGATGTGTACGGACAGAAAATGTTCAATACCAACGAACTGCCCGTGGGATTGCTCAACTGGGGATACAATGTAGTGTCCGAATTGGACGAAAACGCAATCTTATTTACCAGCGGAGACAATGACACATACGCTGCATGGATTATGCAGGCGGCTAAAAAAATGAGACGGGACATTACAGTTGTCAATACTTCACTCATTGAACTGGAAGGTTACAGAAACCGGCTCCTGAAAGAACTTGGATATCCTCCATTAACAGTGAAAGAGCCTGAATCCGACGAAGAATACCTGCAAAAGAAGAAGCAAATATATGCGCACTTTTTCCAGGGTAAAAGACCGGTTTATGTGGCAACAACGGCTATCAGCTTATTTGAAAAAGACTTTGGTGATAAATTGTACCTTACCGGTTTGGCATACAAATACAGTGAATCCAATTTTGACAATACCGCAGTCATTCGCAGGAATTATGAAAAACGGTATTTGCTGGATTACCTGAAAGAAGTTTTTTCCTATAACATCGGGGATCTGAAGGCACAGGAATTCAATGGAATGTATGTTCCTTCCATGATCAAATTGTACAAGCATTATTCTGAAACAGAAGAAACCCTGAAAAAGCAGGAACTGGAACTATTGCTGCTTAAGGTGTCTGAACAAAGCGGACAGCAAAGTGAGGTTTTTGAACTCCTTTCCGAACAAAATAAGCCGGTTTCCATTCTTTCAGCGGTGCTGGATTTGAAAACCCTGGAAAAAAATATGATCCCGGTTAACGGAAACATCTATATGGACAAGTATGAAGTAACGAACGGAGATTACAGCAAATTCCTGAATAACCTGAAAATTTCCGGTCAAAATGAATTGTACCAAACAGCCATGTATGATTCCACACAATGGATGAAAGAGAAATTTGCAGTATCATTCAACAATCCGATGATGGAAATGTATCACTGGCATCCGGCTTATCAAAACTACCCCGCCGTTTGTGTATCTTACGAAGGAGCAAAAGCATACTGTGAATGGCTGACCAAACAATACAATTTGCAGCGCAAAAGGAATTATACCCAGGTTGTATTCCGCTTACCAACAGAATTGGAATGGAGAGCTGCAGCTGGTTCAGGAGATCCGAAAGCTATTACTCCATTCCCGAATAACCAGATCCAAACCTGCGATAATTGTTACTTAGGAAACATCCGTACTTCGAAAGACCGGTTTTTTGATGATGGTGGTTTTCACCAGGTAAAAGTATCCAGTTATCAGCCAAACAAACTCGGTCTTTATAATACATTCGGAAACGTCTCTGAAATGACCGGCACCAAAGGAACAGCACTTGGAGGATCCTGGTTTGACTTATTCGAAGAATGTACTTTTGATAAAAAACAACAATATTCTACCCCGATGCCAACAATCGGCTTTCGAGTTGTGATGGAAATAATAGAAAAGTGAAAAAGCCTAAGTAACCTTGAATAGTTTACATCATAAACAACAAAGCGACGAAGAGTTGATGGTTCAGGTAATGGACCATCATTCTCCTTTGTCTGCCAAACAGGCAGAATTGGCCTTGGAGGAACTGCACCGACGGTACAGCAAAAAACTGCTGGGTTACTTTATCAAAATGCTGAACAAGGATGTNNGAGAAGAAATTTTATTCCTGGGTTTTCACCATCGCTTCGAACATGTGCAAAACAGCATACCGGCATCATGGGAAAACGGTTTCATTGCATCCGGAGATTAATCATCCAAGCGGTTTTGCTGAAAATATCCTGGAGAAAAAGCTTTTCTTAAAGGCATTGCAGGATGCCATTGACGGCTTGGAACACCATCACAAAACGGTATTTGTACTGCGCTACCTGGAACATTTTCCCTTGAACGAAATTGCGGAGATCACGGAATCTTCCCTGGGAACTGTAAAATCGCGCCTATTCTACGCAACAAAGAAAATAACGGATCAACTGAAACATTTTGATCCCAGTTTTGAAACAACACTCTTTAAATTGAATTGATATGGAAGAGCACCACGAACGCTTATTCGATTTGATCGAATCCAAATCTTTTGAGGAACTCACCGACGAAGAAAAATCCTTCGTTATGAATCACCTAACGGAAGCGGATTATCGCCTTCAGCGAAATGTGATTGCCGGGGCGTCAGCCCTTGACTATGCCGATCATGAACCGCTTGCCCTGGAACTTCCGAAAGCGAAAAAGCACTTTTTGAACCGATCCGTTCCACTTTACCAGGTGTTGATCGGAGCTGCATGCCTGATTCTTCTTTTTATGGTGGGGAATCAAAAAAAATTTTCCCTTAACTGGCGTTTCTCCGAATATCCTTTGGAAATTTCGGTGACCGGTGCTTCTTCCGGGAAAATCATTCACGACACAATCGTAAAAGAAATTCCGGTTTTCAGGACCGCTTCAACGATTATTCACGATACGATCACTGTTGTTGAACGGATTTTACAACAGCCGGAAAAACGCATGCTGGAGGTCAGCAATACAATGGTTTACCCGGAATTGAGCGAAAAATTACTGGAAACAAAAAGTGCTCCATTCAAGGATGATCAGACGGCGCAATTTCTTCCTTCGATTACGGTTGTGAGTACCATGAAATAACAGCGTTGAATTAATCGTTTGTTTTCTTGGCGGACAACTTTCCTATCAATTGCTGTCCGTAAAACACAAACAAGAGCAGCAATCCGCTTCCAAAGAAAATCAGTGCCAACGGCCGTGTTCCGTCATCAAAGAAAAATTCACCGATCATCCAGGTCGAATTTGCCAGTATCCAAAGGATTACCGCCAGGTTATGCATCAATTCGGAATAGGAACTGCGCATTTTCCAGGTCAGCCAAAAAGCGACGGCAAGTGTTGGCAGGATCATAATCGTTCCCGGCCATTTCAGATCAGCTGCCCAGCAAATATCTTTGAGCAGCCAAAGCAAAATATGAAGGTTTTCTATTTTCCGGAAATCGAGGAACATTATGCCTTGGCGCGCGCTGTTTCCAGGCAGTTAATCGCCTTTTCCATCATTTGTTTGGAACCGGTAAAGAATCCGCAGCGCTGATGTAATTGGTGCGGTTCCAAATCCAAAATGCGTTCTGTACCGTTGGTTGCCATTCCGCCTGCTTGTTCGGCAACAAAAGCCAATGGATTGCACTCATAAAGCAAGCGCAGTTTTCCTTTCGGGCTTTGGTTCGTTACCGGGTAAATGTAAATTCCTCCCTTAATGAGGTTTCTGTGAAAATCTGCTACCAAAGAGCCGATGTACCTTCCGGAATAAGGTCTTCCGTCAGCCTGAACTTCCTGGCAAAACGAAATGTAATCTTTTACTCCCTGTTCACATTCGTGAATGTTTCCTTCGTTCATGGCATAAATACGGCCCGTTTCCGGCATACGCATATTCGGATGCGACAAACAGAATTCACCAATGGAAGGGTCGAGTGTAAATCCATTTACGCCATGTCCGGTTGTGTAAACCAACATAGTTGAAGAACCGTACAGAACGTAACCGGCAGCAACCTGCTGTGTTCCTTTTTGCAGCATATCTTCCAGGGTTGCAGGAGTACCTTTCGGAGAAATACGTTTGTAAACTGAGAAAATCGTTCCTATCGAAACATTGCAGTCGATATTGGAAGAACCATCCAAAGGATCAAACAGCACAATGTATTTTCCACTTTGAGCGCGTTCGGATGTAAAGGCTAAAAAGTCGTCGTTTTCTTCAGAAGCAATTCCACAGATCTCACCACTTGATTCAAACACTTTGATAAACTGGTTATCCGCAACCACATCCAGTTTTTGCTGTTCTTCACCCTGGATGTTCATATCTCCCTGGGCACCAAGGATATGATCTACCAATCCGGCTCTGCGGACATCTCTTGCCACAATTTTTGATGCAATTGAAATATCGTTCAAAATGCGGGACAATTCCCCGGATGATCCCGGAAACTCCGCCTGTCGTTCCATAATAAAATCGCTCAATGTGATGATGTGTGACATACCTGCTGTTTTTGCTTTTTGACAAAGATATGAAATAGCTTTCACCTTTTAGTGGATCGATTTAGCGGTGAATCCACAATTTCAAAAAATCTGCTGATTTTAAATCGATCAATCGAATCAAAAATGAGGTGCTTTGCTTACTGGTTTTGTTCGCTGCATCCTGGAAATGAACCTGGGCAAATCCATAATTAAATCCGGTTTTTTCATAACTACTTACAAATACTGATGGTTTAATTTCGGAATATCGGTAAACGGTTATGTCGAATTAAACTTCCATCGTATGAAAACAATTTATTCTTTATTCATCGCAATAGGTATTTGCGGTGTAAATCAAGCGAATGCCCAGTGTGTTGTCAATCCTTTTCTCATCCGGTATTTCGAATTCAATGGTTCAGCTTACGAGATCGTGCTTGAGAACCAAAATTGGCAGAATGCAACTTCCTGTGCTGTTTCCCGCGGGGGAAAGCTTGTTGAGATCAACTCCCAGGAAGAACAGGACGCACTATTCCAGGAAATCAACAATGTATTTTTTGATCATGCACAAACCGTTGCTCCGGACGGAGGCGGTGCATCCTACATGTGGTTGGGCGGCAATGATTCTTCTTCCGAAGGAAACTGGGTTTGGAACGGTGATAACGACACACTATCTTCTCCTTTCTGGATAGGTACTTTCAACGGTTCACCCGTAAACGGAAGTTNNGAGCCGGATAACTGGAACAACCAGGACGGTTTGGCAATAGCTGTTACCAATTGGCCCTTGGGTCAAGCCGGGCAATGGAATGATGTATTTATTACCAATGAACTTTATTACATTATTGAATACCCTTCAACATCTCTTGACCTCCGGGAAAACACATCCGGTGCATTCACCATGTGGCCAAATCCGGCAACCAGTCAATTAACCATTTCTCTTCCAAACAAGGAAAATAAGATCGTATTTACCGATTTATCCGGTAAGCTTCTTTTTACCAGTGAAACGAACTCAGAAATTACGGTGCTCGATATTTCCAACCTTGCGGCCGGTACGTACCTGGTACATGCAAACGGACAAGTTCAAAAACTTTTCATAGAGTAACAAAGACCGGCAGAGGGAACTAAGAGAAACTCTCCATTCTCTCCCCTGCCGGCTTTGTTTATTAAGAAGTGTAATATTTGCTGAATTTGTCGAAAGAAACAAATCAGGGATTCAAATAAGCTCTAACTTTGGGGCATGGTTCAAAAGTTCCGGTATTATATTTTGATGCACCTCATAATTTTCATGTGGGGGTTCACCGGAATCTTGGGAAAACTCATCCATATTGAAGCACAGTATTTGGTTTGGCACCGTATCCTGATCGCTTTTATTTCGCTGCTCATTGGTTTGTACCTGCTGAAAATGCCCATGAGGATCCGCAATCGAAAAACCATGCTGAAAGTTTTCGGGACCGGAATCATTGTTGCCCTGCATTGGATTACGTTTTACAGTGCTATTAAACTTTCCACTGCTTCATTGGGAATTTTGTGCTTGTCAACAGCAACCCTGCACGTTACCTGGATTGAGCCGATTGTCTTCAAAAAGAAATTCTCCTGGGTGGAATTCCTATTCGGTGCGTTGGTAATCTTCGGGATTTACTTTGTTTCTTCCGATTTCGACGAAACACAATATTTAGCACTTGCTCTCGGTCTGACTTCTGCGCTTTGTGCAGGTATCTTTTCCGTTTTTAATGCGAAGCTGGCAGAAGAGGTTCCTTCATCTGCTATTACACTTCATGAAATGGGAATCGGTTTGGTTTTCCTTTCGGGGATGCTTTTGTACAACGGAAACCTGGACAGCAACTTGTTTAAAATGACCGCAAGCGATTTTGCCTGGCTTTTGTTCCTGGGTGTTTGCTGTACGTCATTTGCATTTATTGCCACCATCGAGGTGATGAAAAAACTGGGGGCTTTTACCGTTTCTCTAAGCATCAACCTTGAACCGGTTTACACCATTTTACTGGCTATTCCGATCTTACATGAGGATGAGCTGCTGAACGGAAATTTCTACGCGGGTTCTGCTATGATTATCATCGTGGTAGTTGCCAATGCGATCTACAAATCGAAAATGCGGGAGCGGGAGTTGAAGAGACTTCAAGCTTAATCCACAAATCAATTCGTATACGACTTTAAACTGGTATGGACGTGAAGCTTCACGTCCATACTTATTTATTTTCAACTTTATATGCTTCGGAATCAAATCCCCAGGAAGAGTCTCCACTCCTGTGCCTGGTGCTCGTTCATGACACGCGGAAATTTATTCTGAGATCCCAATTTCCCTTTTTCCTCCATGAATTGGTAGAAATTAGTTACATCCGTTTGGTAAGACGCCGGGGTTTTCAGGGTATCGTATTTTCTCACCGAAGCGTAATCATCATTCAATTCGCACAGAAAGGCATCAACGGTTTTCATTACCAGCTCATTGTCCATAGGCTTGTCCGTTCCAAAACACCAATAATGTCTTTGTTCTTCCGTGTTTGCATAAAGGCAGAACTCCGGAATCGCCACGTTGAGTTTCTCTCCGGCTTTCATGATTGCCATATTGATATTGTCAAGCGACAAGTGCTCGCCCACTAAACTTAAATACTGTTTGATACGTCCGCTAATGCGAATTTCTCGTCGTTCCAAATCCACAAATTGAACCAGGTCTCCAACCAAATAGCGCCACAATCCGGCATTTGTTGAAATGACCAGGGCATAATCCTCTTTGGTGGTTACCTCATTCACGGATAATGCCTTTGCTTCCGGCTTGAGATTCCCGTATTCATCAAAATTGTCCCGGTTGAACGGAACGAATTCGAAGAAAATCCCAGATTTCAACAACAATTGCATGCCGTTGCTTTCGGCTCTTTTCTGGTAGGCAAAATATCCTTCCGAAGCGAGGTAAGTATTTAGAATATGCACCTTTTTTCCGCAAACTTTTTCAAAGCGTTTCAGGTAAGGTTCCATATAAACTCCTCCCGACAGATACAATTCCAAATTCGGCCAGATATCGTGGATTGATTCTACCTGGTATCTTTCAATGATGCGTTCCATCAGCATAATGCACCAGCTCGGAATTCCGGCAATGGTACTGATATCCCACTCCGGTGCTTTTTCCACCATGCGGTCCATCTTCTTATTCCAGTCTTTTATTGCTGCTGTTTCTGCATCCGGCTTGGTAAGCGGCAGCAACACAACCGAAGTATGTTTCTTCAGAATTCCGGACAGATCGCCTTCAAAGTGCTTTCCTTTTTTTTCCGGTTTGGAAGATCCGCCGACCGCTAAAAACGATTTTTGATAGAATCCATCGGAAAGGTTCAGGTCAGCAGTTGCTGTAAACTGCTTAATTGTATTGCGCTGGAATGAACGGATCATTTGCTTGGTAACGGGGATCCGCTTACTCGGCGAGCCTGTTGTTCCGGAAGAAAGTGCAAAATATTTGATCTTTCCGGGCCAGATTACATCTTCNNTAGTGATAGCCAAATTTCGTTTCCTGCGCAAATTTTAAGATCTTCGAGAGGACTTTTATCTGATCTTTGAAATCAAGTCCTTTCAACGCATTTCTGCGCGCAGAAAATTCGGTAGTCTTTTTCAATAATTTCCCGATTATTGGCATTTCTTCTTCATTTTGTAATCCTTACAAAAGTGAGAAAAAACCACGACTTATTGTTTTATTAACGTCTTATTTTTAATATTGGTCCAGGAAATAGAATCAAGCTTCTAATGCTTTGATTACATTTGCACTACTATATAAAACCCACAAAAACTCCTTATGGAAAAAAAGACCATTATTGTTCCCCACGATTTTACACCGGTTGCGGAAAATGCTCTGAACCATGCGATTAATACTGCAAAGATTACCGGTGCGGAGATTTTACTATTACATGTTGTAGCAAAAGACAAGGCTGTTAGTGAAGCGGAAGAAAAATTGAAAGGTGTTGTAGAGCAGCACAAGGGACAGATAAAGATTACAGCTTACGTACGTGTTGGAAATATTTTTGACGATATCGGTGATTTTGCTTCGGAAAACCATGCTGAACTTATTTTTATGGGTACACATGGTCAAACCGGGTGGCAGCATATTACCGGAAGTCATGCCTTGAAAGTAATCACCCATTCAACGGTTCCATTTATTGTAGTACAGGAGAAACCTATCCGGGAAACCGGTTATGACGATATCGTGGTTCCATTGGATCTAAACAAGGAAACGAAGCAAAAATTGGCTTATGTTGCAAATATCGCTACTTACTTCAAATCGCGCGTTCACGTAATCACACCTGACGAATCGGATGAGTTCCTGCGCCACCAGGTGAAAGCAAATATCCAGTTTGCAGTGCGTTTCTTCCACGAAAGAGGAATCGATGTGACGACAAAAGTTGTCCCAAACAGCGGATTTGATAAAGAAGTGGTAAAACATGCCGTATCATTGGATGCCGATTTGATCGCTATCATGAATTTGAACCGCAACAACATGCTGGGTGTTATTACTGCAAACCATGAGCAATACATTCTTACAAACGATGCTCAAATTCCAACATTGATTGTGAATCCGGTTGCAGGGAAATACGGAAGCAGTGTTTTGTTCAGTTAAGATTTTACTTACCGTTATTATATTAAAAACCCGTTTCGGCTAAGCCAGGACGGGTTTTCTTTTTCTAGTCTTTACAAAACCGGTAGGTAAATCCTCCGGTTCGGTCTTCCTGTATCCAAAGGGTGTCTCCCACATGGTTCAGCATAAACCCATAGGAAATACCGCTTAATTTCATTGTCAGCTTGTTCACTCCCAGCGTTTGGGACATTTTCATTCCATAGATGTAAATTCCCTGGTAGTAAGTGGTGTCATTTCGCTTCCAATCCATGTTCTTATAATCCACAATCGTTAAAACCTGTCTGTTTGATGACGACGCCGTATCTTCTGCAAAAGTAGAATCCTGAATGGTGGAAACCCAATTCCAGGTTCCTTCGATATTGTTGGATGGTTCTACCGTATCTTTTCCACAGCTGCAAAGCAGCACTAATAATCCAAAAACACCAATTCTCATTGTCAAATTTTTACCAAAAATAGTCTTGTTTTTTCATTCCTCCTAATCCAATAGGACTTGGTTAATCCTTGTACTCGTTTCTTTCCAGACGTTCTTCTACTTCCTTGAGGTTTTGCATTTTCTTGGTTTGTCTGCTGGCAATCGCTGTAGGCGTAAAATACTTATGCATATTCAGGAAAGCAACCTGCATCAGGTCCCATTGCCTGTCGCCCTGGATTTTCCCGTGCTCACGCAGCTCTCTTCTGAGGCGGTCGGAGATTTCATGGAAATCATCCCTTCCCAGGTAATCCAAATCAGCATCACAGATAATCTGTTCCAGTTTGTTTTTCGGCTGATGAGGGATCTGTGTCACGAAAATCAGTTCTTTGATCTGGGCAATGTGCTGGTCCGAGTAACCGTATTTCGGAAGGATCTCTTCCGCCATTCTCGCTCCTATCGGTTCGTTTTTTTCATAGCTTTCCACGAATCCGGCGTCATGGTATGTTGCTGCTGATTTCAACAGGAATAACCCTTCATCGGTAACGCCTTCCAGCAAGGCATAACGTTCAACGGCACGAACAACATCTTTGGTGTGTTCAATACTGTGGTAATGCAGCATCGGTGACAAGCCTTTCTCCAAGACTTTAATAATGTGTCGTTCCGCTTTGTAATAATTGATGCTGCTGTATAAATGCAGGTTGACGATCTGCTGGAAACGGTCATTCGGGTACAATCCTTCGCCGTTGATTGAAAGTTCGGGTTTGATGCGTTCTACCGTAAACATTTCTATCAATCCTTTACTCTTCGTTTTTACCTTTCCGCGGTAAGTACATTCGAAGTACGGTTCAATGAGCTTAAAGGTAGATCCGGAAATCGTTACTCTTCCGGGTTCACCCATCATTTCCATCCGCTGTGCCTGGTTTACAGTCGCTCCCCAAATATCATAGGCCAGTCGCTCCGAACCGATAACTCCGGCGGTCACTTCCCCGGTATTGATCCCTAAGCGCAATTCCCAGTATTCTTCACCGTTCTTCAATGCTTCCTCCCGCAGCGTATTCATGTAATCCTGGATCTGCAGCGCAGCTAATACCGCATCTATCGGGTTGGTATTGTTACGCACAGGAACACCACCGGCACACATGTAAGCATCACCGATAGTCTTGATTTTCTCCAGGTTATTCTTTACGATAATTTCATCGAACTTCCGGAAATATACATCCAGTTTATTTACCAGGTCCGTTGGTTTCAACCCTTCAGCAATTTTCGTGAAGCCGACAAAATCCGTAAATAGTACAGAAACTGTTTTATAAGCACGTGCCGAAGCGCGGCCTTTTGTTTTAAGTTCCTCTGCTGTAGATTCCGGGATGATGTTACGAAGCAGGGTTTCTGTTTTATCTTTTTCGATCTGAAGCAAACGTTTCTGTTCTTCTACTTTCGTTTTTTCTTCTTCAATGACTCTCTTCTGAGATTCGATCTTCATGTTCTGAGCCCGGATCTCTTTGGTTCTTTCTACGATCTTCATCTCCAAACGCACCTGGTCTCTTCTTGCCAAATCAATTCGTGAGCGGATGAAAACAATAATGATCAGGGTCAAAACGATCAAAACAATTACCCAAAACCACCATTTCCACCAGAAAGGAGCTGCGATCTCGATATTCATCTGTGAAGAAGCCTGCACCCAATTACCATCGATACGCTTCACATAAATCTTCAGGACATAAGAACCCGGAGTCAGTGAAGTAAAGTGAATTTCACTGGAAGAACCCAGGAATACGGAACCTTCGTCCAGACCTTCCAATTCATACTTGAATTGAAGCAGGTCCCGGTTAATCAAATCCGTTGGTAAAAAACGGATCGTGAAACTGCGCTCATCGTACCCCAATTTGATATTCGACTGAAACGAAAATGATTCTTTAAACGGCGCTCCTTTATCGCCGGGCTTTAACCAGCGATCATCGAACCGGAACTTCAAGAAGTTGACATATACTTTGTCCTTAAGCTCCTGCAAATTTTCCGGATCGAAAAAATTGTATCCTTCAATTCCTCCGAAATACATATCTCCGTTTCCGGAAAGCAGGTACGCGCCGGTATTGAACTCATTGCTCATTAATCCGTTCACTTCGGAATAATTGGTGCAGCTTTCCTCAGCCTTATTGAATTTGCACAATCCCTTATTGGTACTTAACCACAGATTACCGCGGCTGTCCGGAAGGATCCCGTAAACAAAATTATTCGGAAGTCCCTGTTTGCGTGTATAAGCCTTTACTTCACCGCTCTTCAGGTTGAGCTTCAGTAATCCTGATCCGGAAGAACCAAGCCATAAGGTTGTTTCGTTTTCCTGGTAAATGCTGGAGATAACATCCCGACTGGCTTTCAGAATGGATTTATTCATCGGGTAAGGAACAATCCGCTCTTTTCCGTTTTTATCCAGGGTAAGCACGTTGATTCCCCCTACTCCAGTAGCAAAATAGTAAGTGTCATTCAGTCCTTTATATGCCACCCGGCAAATTCCGGCGCCGATGGTTGTTTTGGGTTTTTTCGGATCGTAAACAAAGGGTTGAAATTCACCGGTTTTGATATCGTAAAGCAGAACTCCGCCTTTTGTAGCCAGGAAATAGTGTGACTCTTTGTAAGGTGTAATCTGGTAAATTCGCTGGAAACCGGATGGATTGGAAATTCCTTTGTAATTGATTTTTTTAAAGGTTCCTTTTCCATTTTGGATCTTTAAATCATACAATCCGTCATTCGCCCCTACCAAAAAGTGCTTATCCGTTATGTGATGAATGGAAACAATGCTGTTCTCATTAAAATCACCGGACTTTGAAATGTAGTAATGTTTGAATTTCCCCGTCTTACGGTCCAATTCTGAAATGGCGAAATCTGTTGCTATGTATACTTTCGAGTAATCGGAAGATTCTGCGAAACCCCAAACACTTTCGGAAGGCAATCCAAGGTTCAGGTTGGCTGCCGGACCCACACCAAAGAAGGAATCGTTTTTCGGATTAAATCCGCTCAGTCCTCTCAATGTCCCGATCCATATTGTTCCGTTTTCATCACAAAACAATTCATTCAGCTCATTAAAGAGGATGGCATTCTTCTGGAAAATGTCTTTTTTACTGACGGTAACCCGATAACCATCTCTTGAATTACTGACACTGATCAATCCGTTGTTTACCGTAGCGATATAAAACTCATTGATCGATTTCACATACACATCCGAGAACTCTTCTATGCCATAATCTTTCCCGATGAACTTTAAGAACGGGATTAATTTGTGGTTTTGGGTGTCGAACAGCCAAAGTCCTTCGTTGCTGGAAAAAATAAGACTGTTTTCCGTAAAGGGTTCCGCATCTGAAACCAGCCATGTTTTTCTGTTATTCGTAGGTGTGAGTTGTTTCCATGCTTTTGTTTTCAGGTTGTAAACATATACTCCCACATCTTCAAAGGAAACAATCAGCTGGTCTTTTGAAACGAATTTGATGTAATGGATGCGTTTGGAAGGAATAGCTCCCGTCAGAAACGAGACTTTTTTGGTTTTTTGATCATATTTCGCTAATCCGTGCGTAGAAGATCCCACCCAAATATTTCCGTTATGTTCTTCCGAAATACTTTCAATGGAAAGGTTATTATCATCTGATGCAAGGAGTGACCGGAAGGTTTCTTTTTTGGGGTCGTAAACGGAAATACCATCTGCCGTCCCAAACCACAATAGTCCTTTTTGATCTTTCAGACCACAGTGTATATAAGAACTAGCCAGTCCGGGAGTGTCATCCGATGTAAATACTTCAAAT
>DJFP01000092.1:2006-9922 GCA_002432565.1 Flavobacteriales bacterium UBA5869 | reverse complement strand
GCGGAGAGTGAGGGATTCGAACCCCCGGTACCTCTCGGTACAACGGTTTTCAAGACCGCCGCAATCGACCACTCTGCCAACTCTCCGCGACAAAAGTAGTGCTATTTTCCTTTTTGGCAAGTGTTAAACCAAAAAAAAATAAAAGTTATTTACTTGTTACCTGAGAATCAGTACCGTTTAATCAATGATTTTTCATTTCCGGGCCTTCTATTTCGTTAAATCCTTTCAAATGCACTATCTTTACCATACCTATTTTTGAATTATGAAAAAGCCACTTTTGGTGATTTTAACTTTAGTCCTTCTTGCTGCGAATTCTTTCGGGCAGAAAAATCAGATGAAAGCCTTCATCGATTATAAAAGTTATTATTCACCTGAACAAGGACCATATATCGATCTGCAATTCCAATTTGTCGCTTATACTATTAAGTTTGCTCCTGTTGACTCTGTACTCCAGGCAAAAATTGCCGTATCGACAATTGTAACCAGCGAGCCGGGCGGAGACACGGTTTACACGAATGCATTTGCACTGGAAAGCCCCAGAATGCGTGATTCGATCGTGGAAGATTTCTTCGACAATATTCGAATCCCCTTACAACCCGGAAATTACATTGCGCATGTAAGCCTGCAGGACCTTTACGGAAAGGATAAAACCCTTGATGGAAAAGTAGAGATCTCTATTCCGGATACCTATACGAAGGTTTCTACCTCAGATATCCTGATCGCTGAAGTTGCTTCCCCAAGCAATAATATGGAATCTCCTTTCCAGAAAAGCGGTTATGAGATCATTCCGCGGATTTCCAATTTCTACAGTCAAACAATGTCCAACATTCCCTATTATGTGGAAGTGTATAACTCACACCTTATCCCGGACAGCAGCTTTGGTTTACGGCAACAAATCGTTTCGTCCCAGACAAACCAGGTTATGCCTGGCTTCACCCGCTTTACGAAGCTAAAACCAAGCCCGGTTATTCCAATACTAAGAAACATAGATATTACGAAACTACCTTCGGGATCTTATCACCTGACGCTGGAAGTAATTGATCGCAACAGCAAAACAATCGGTCAGGCAGCAGATTATTTCTTCGAACGCATCAACGATATCGAACTTGCTGAAGACGTAGAAGAGATTATTTTGGATCCGAGCTTCCAGGCTTCCATAACAGATGATTCCCTGAGTTACTATTTGGCAAGCTTGATCCCGATAGCAAGACCGGCTGAAGTGAAGTCGATCATGAAAACCCTGAAAGCAAAAAGTCCGGACCTTTGCCGCAAGCACATTCAGCAATTCTGGATTCAAACAGCAGGAACAAACGCCTATGAACAATGGCTGAATTACAAGAAAAACGTACAGCTTGTTGAAAAGAATTACGGGAACAATTTCCAGGATGGTTTTGAAACGGATCGCGGAAGAGTTTATTTACAGTACGGTCAGCCGAATACGATCATTGTCCGAGAGACTTCACCGGCAGAATACCCTTATGAGATCTGGCACTATTACAAGATCAAGACTTTTAGCAACAAACGCTTTGTATTCTATAATCCGGACCTGGTAAACAACGCTTATCGTCTATTGCATTCCGACATGGTTGGAGAACAGCAGAATTACAAATGGCAGGAGATGCTTGTAAAACGCAACAGCGGCGCTTCCAATGTTGACAGCAATAGCGGAAACAATCAATACGGTACAAACAGCGGCTATTATTACGAACAAGATTAAATCTATTTGTGCAAAATCCTGATATTGCCGTTGTCATACTAAACTGGAACGGAAAGCATTTCTTAGAACAATTTTTAACACAGGTCGTAGCACATTCGAAACCTTTTCGAGTGGTACTGGCAGACAATGCCTCAAGTGACGATTCGGTTGCCTGGACCCGAAAACATTTTCCGGAGATGGAAATCGTGATCAACGAATCCAACGGCGGATTCGCAAAAGGTTACAACGATGCCCTGAAACAAATCACAGCTGACTATTACGTTTTACTCAACAGCGACGTGGAGGTGAGTGAAAACTGGCTCCTGCCATTGGTTGAAACGATGAAAAACGAGCTGGTTGCGGGCTGCCAGCCAAAAGTCCATTCTTTTAAGAACCGGGATACTTTTGAGCATGCCGGAGCTTCAGGAGGTTTTTTAGATAAATACCACTACCCTTTTTGCCGGGGTAGAATTATGGACCATGTGGAAGTGGACGAAGGCCAGTACGATTATCCGGCCCGGATATTCTGGGCTACCGGAGCCTGTCTGATGATCCGTTCTAAAACCTATTGGGAAGCAGGCGGACTCGACGAGCGTTTCTTTGCGCACATGGAAGAAATCGATCTGTGTTGGCGGATTCAGCGAATGGGACTTCATTTTGAAGTAAACCCACAAAGTGTAGTCTATCATGTCGGCGGAGGAACCTTAAATTATATGAACCCCAAAAAGACTTTCCTAAATTTCAGGAACAGCCTTTTAATGATCCACAAGAATCAGCGTACCGGGTTGACGTATGTATTGTTCAGAAGATTTTGTTTTGACGGGCTTGCTGCTTTCATCTTTTTACTGAGAGGACAGTTCCCGCATTTTTGGGCGGTTTTCAGAGCACATATGTCTTTCTATAATCATCTCCCGTCATCTATAAAAGAGCGCAGGAAGTGGAAAAAAATAGACCGCAAAGCTCCTATTTCTTTTTACGGGGGAAGTATCCTTTGGGCACTTTATGTTCAAAAAATTAGTAAATTCAAGGATTTGAACCAACGAAAATTCGACTTGTAATGAGTTCTTCCCTTGCCATATTTTTAGGTGGTTACCCGCATTCCGTTAGAGAGTTATTCCTGGAAACACAGTTTTTATTGGAACGGGAACTTCCCAACAGTCAGCAGGAATTGGACATTCCGGCAAAAATGCTTGCCTTCAGTTATGGTCCGGGGTATAAAGGAATGATCTGCGTTTTATTCCCGTCGCAAAAAGGAGTAAAATTGTCTTTCAGCAAGGGTGCTGAACTTTCTAACAAACACCCTTTACTTGAGGGAACAGGAAAAAAAACACGCTATGTAGAAATGAGCAAAAGTCTGCTGAAAAAACCGGAGCTGCTGGCAATTATCCGGGATGCAAAGCTGTTTCATGAAATGACTTTGTAATCAAACATCAATTTATCGCCCGAAAGAAAATCGTTAATTCCTCTTAAAGCAAAAGCCATTTCCCCTCGCCTTTACTACATTTATCCTATGAGCACCAAATTTCTTTTTATCTTTTTTACTGTCCTGAGCTTTGATTCTTTTTGTCAGCAAGGAATTCCCTATAACCTGAAGCAGGAAGACCAAATCATTATTTTGCCTGCCGAATTACGGGAAGTTTCCGGAACAACCAGTATTGATGCCAAAACCCTGGCTTGTGTGCAGGACGAAGAAGGCATTGTTTTCATTTACGACCTGAAAAGTGAAACAGTCAGGCATAAGATCCACTTTTCCGGTCCTGGTGATTACGAAGGAATTGCGGCTGTTGGAAAAGATATGTTCGTATTGAGAAGTGATGCTACATTATTCAGGATTCACAATTACCAATCCGAAAAATGGTCACTGGACTCCATTGCTACCGGAATTCCAAACAAGGATAATGAGGGTTTTTGTTTCGATCCCAAAAACAACCGGCTGCTGATCGGTTCCAAAAGCAAGATTGCCAAAGGAGCTGAATTTAAGAACCTGCGTACTATTTACGCCTTCGACCTGAAAAAGAACAAACTGAATCCCGAGCCGCTTTATACTTATGACGTTTCTTCCATCAAGGAATTTGCGGTTCGGAACAAAATCGACTTACCGACGAGACCTAGTAAGAAGAAACCGAATGAGGAAGAACCTGCTTTGAAGTTCCAGATTTCCGGCATTTATGTTCATCCTGAAAGCAACCTTCTTTATGTTCTGAGCGCATCCGATTATTACCTTTTTGTATTTAATCCGGAAGGTGAAATTATCCACCTTGAAGTGCTGGATCCCCTGAAATTCAATAAAGCAGAAGGAATTGCAATTATGGAGAACGGGGATTTGTACATCTCCAATGAAGGCCAAAGCGGAGATCCGAAGATCCTGCTTTTCAAAGCAAAAGGTTTTGACCACTAAGCGCCTTTAGGTTTAAAAGAGTAAAACAGATAGCTTACTGAAGAACCAGAGAAAGCCAGGTGAATTAAACCAGGTGCCAGACTTACTTCTCCTTTTTAACTCTGTTCGTCAACTGGAACTGCGCTCCTAAGACCACATTGTACTGCATGAAAAAGAAATGCTGCTTCGCTCTGTCAGCCTTATCGTAGGTGGTACGAATATCCGGCATATGAATGAAACCATATTTCGCTTCACCCTGAATAAAGAAATATTTGAAGAAATTCAGTTTTAAAGCTCCTGCCAATCCGATCCCATAACCTGCCAGGTGGAATTCATCGTGACGTCGATTTCCCATCAGTGTGGTATTTGTTCTGGGCACCAATACACCGAAACCTCCACCGTAGTTTGCACTTAAATTGAAATATTTCACACTGATCAAGGCATCCGATCTTCTGACCTCGGCATTCAGGTAATTCAATCCGTCTGTGTGCTCGAACATTAGAAATGCAGTATCCATTACCATGGGCTGATTGTTGTACTGGCCGTCATAAGGAGTTCCTGAATTTTCAATATGACCATCCATATTCACTGTCTGGGAATTCTTCATGACGTACTTCATGTGGTCTGCACCTATCGATATTTCGTACTTATCCTTGAAGAAATAACCGAAACGCAAGTTGTATTGAGGAATGGTCATGGTTGCAGGATTCAAATACAGATTGGAACGGTATAACGACTGGCGGTCTTTGGCGACGACATTGTCCAGTTTGAACTCGTAATCTTTCCCCCAAAATGTAATATCTGACTTTGTGTAAGCATCTCTGTTCCATCCCCAATAAAGATAAAAAGAGCCTTTTTTGTTAGGTTTCCAGATCTCGGCCCTTTGTGAAGGTTGGGCCATAGCAATAGGCATGGCAGTAGCCAGGGCTATTAGAAGAACATGAAATTTCATTTGTCTAAGTTTGGTGCAAAATTAGCAAAGAATTGGTTTTGTGTATGGGGATCAAAAGTTAAAACCCGTGAGACGGAAAATTTTTCCATCCCACGGGTTTTTGTCAGAAGTAATCGGGTTATAGGGTTCTTTTTAATATTTAAAGAAGCACTGAATGGATTTCCCATCGATTGCTGCTCCCTGCTGTGCTGTTCCGTTTGAAGGATCTACCCGATAGATATATGCATTCGATCCGGTGTTCACAGAAATAAATACTTTTCCGTTCTCCATATAGAATGGGGTGTAATATTGTCCGCCATGTGCAGGAACATCATTTACGATCTGCAGGGTTTGGCTGTTCAAATCCAAAATTGCAATCTGGTGGATCGGAACATCAATTCCGAATGCTGCCCAGCTTCCTCCGGATTGTGCATCCACTGAATTAGGAACTACCCGCGCAATCATTTTTCCGTTGCCCACATAAGCACCTGTCAGGATTTTATACCCCAAAGCTTCGGTATTGAAGAAATAGCTGTTGTCAAATTGCTGCTGACCTGAATTAATCCGAAGGATTCCGGAAGGTTTTGTGGCTTGTGTATATCCTGCGGCTAATGAACAAGTGGAAATGGTATAGTGGTTCCCATTCTCATCTTCAATAATTGCAGGAGAACCTCCGTAATAACCGATCGGTCCTGTGCGGGAATCCTTAAACGTAGTCACGTAATTCAATCCCGGGTAAGTATATACATTCACATAGGCCGTATCGGTTTTAGGAGTATCCCAGGAAGCACCGTGCAGCGGATAATAAGACACGTATAATTTCCCATTATTGATGTATGTTCCTGTCGGCCACATATTCAATTGCGCCATCGTATCGTTGTACATCACATTCAAAAGTACATTCTGCGTACTTGTAATGGACATGGAATTCGGATTCACCGTCTGGAACTTACAATCGTATGAACCGCCACCCCATGGTGCACTTACCGCAAATACGTTTCCTCCCGGATCGTTCGTCAAAACATCCAAGCGGTCAAATACAAAACTTCCCGCAGATGACAAGGTACTGTTTGCAATCTCGTATCCCGTACAAATGTTATTTGTGTAATCCATTGCCAGGTATTTATTCCCGATCTGGTGATAATACATCCATCCCATTTGTTCGATTCCGTTTCCTGAAGCTGAAATTGTTCCCGACATCAAATCTGTCGACGTTACCAAATACTCCGCTTCAGCTCCTGCACTGGTAGTTTTTAATCCCAAAACGTATCCGGAAGCCGGAACCAGGGTCTCATCTTCTTCTGTCGTTTTTTTCTTTTTACAGGAAGTAATTGAAGTCATTCCTAACAGGGCAATCACAGCAATTACAAGTGTACTTTTTGTTTTCATTTAACTTTTGTTTTAAAATTATATCTCGGTGAATCAGTTATCGGTCGATCTTACCGGATAGGATTACCATCTTATTTTATCGAAAGCGATGCTTTCTTTTGTAAATAGTAGCGAAGTTTGACATTAAAGCTTCTTCCCGGTTTCTGCACCCTGAAATTATCGTAACACATAGCATCAAACAGGTTCATGCACGAAAGGGAAATATTGTACCGGCCGGAATGACTTGTGAAACTCACTGAAACATTGCTTATAATTTGTCGCGGGATAACGAATTTGGAACTCAACGACCCCAAACTAGGCCACTTCAGGTAAAATTCTTCAATATAGGCGGTGTTCCAGTTGAAATTAAATCGCTGCTTGTACTTACCAAACTGCCGGGTATTGAACGTAAATGATGCATTCCCGAACAGGTAAGGAGCATTCGGCAGGCGGTCCATGTACAATTCATCCGGTTCACCGTTATCTTTTAATGATGCATTCAGGATATTCTGGTAGGTCGCATTGAACTCAATCTTAAACCAATCATTGTATCCATAACTAATTGCCCCTTCCAGGCAGTTTACTTTTGCCCGGCTCAGGTTTTCATAGCGCGAAGTAATCCCCATAGCCACTGAGCGGATCAGGTTTTGCGGAAGCCTGTACATATAATTAAAATCCACATTCACCAAATGTTTTCCGAAACGCTTTCCGAATAGGAAACCTGCATTGATATTCTGACTTTTCTCAGGCTGCAGATCCGCATTGGGCAATTGAAGCAATCCATCTCCGAACACTTCATATCCTTCCGGCAAACGATAAGTATTTTCATAAGAAGCTTTCAGCTGTAAATAATTCAGCACGAAAAAACTGCTGGCAATTCCGTACCCCGGCAATTGGAAATCGTTATCCATTCTTCGAATATCCCCGGTATCATCATCTGATTTATACAAGATGGAATTCATATTGAACATCTTCCCGAAAACAGAGGTCGTCCATCGGTCCCGGAATAATTTCAACTGGTAGGAAATCCCGGTAAAATTCTTTTCGAGGATATTCGGGTCTTCAAACGGAAGCGGATCTACTTTCAGCGGATCACTTCCAACTCTTCGCATGCGGGAATAGGTGTTATTGAGTGTAAACTGGTGGTGTTTTCCAAGTTTGTAATTCAATGTTGCAACGGCAAGTGCTGCCTGATCATTGAAAGTATACAGGGTTTTGTACCAGTTCAATTCACCGGAAGTATTCGAAAGTAATTTGTAAGTGTGATTCCCTTCCCAATCATAAATACGGGAGCTCGTATCAACGGTCTGCTGTTCAATTGTACTGTAAAGTCCTGAAACTTTAAGACTCAGGTTTTTGACAAATAAATGGTTCTTTTCGTATTTCAATGTTGGAATGAGACTGTTTTCGGTTCGGTGAACTTCTCCGGCAACAATGGTCATATTTGCTCCCTGCTGAATCTCTTTGTAAGTCGTATTCGCAATTAAACCAACCATTAACCGGTCTGCCCATTTCTTATTCACTACTCCGAATTCCACCATTCC
>DJFP01000092.1:1706-1990 GCA_002432565.1 Flavobacteriales bacterium UBA5869 | reverse complement strand
ACCTTAAAATCATTGTCGGAATAATTGTAAAATGCACTTGCACTAACCATAAATCCCTTTTTAGTGGTATACCTTCCTACCAAACTTGCCTGGTGCGTATTAAACGATCCGAATCCGTAAGAAACATCCAAAAAGTTGCGTATGGTGTTATTGGTTACAATATTTACGGCCCCGCCCAAAACATCAGACCCCAGGTTGATCGGAACAACTCCTTTGTAAATTTCTACCCGTTCAACATTGTTCACAGGAATCGCATTTATACTGAATGACCTTCCCATAACATC
>DJFP01000092.1:0-1701 GCA_002432565.1 Flavobacteriales bacterium UBA5869 | reverse complement strand
CCACCACTCTCGCGGATACGCACGCCTGTTGACTGGTTCAATACCTGGTTGACATTCAGATTCAGGTTCTGGACCGGCTTCATATCAATAGATTCCACTGCAAATGGTTGTTCCTTCACTTCCTGCACCTTTGATTTTGCCAAAACGGTAACTTCATCAATCTGGGCAATCTTAACCAGGGGCAATACTCCCAAATCCAGTTCGGGCTGCTGCAGGTCTACTTGTTTTTCATAGGATTCGTGCTCCGAACTATAAGCTTTCAACACATAATTCCCGTAAGGAACATTCGAAATTCGAAAAACTCCATTTTCATCCGTTGGAGCGGATAATGATGTCCCCTCAAGTCCTACAGTAATGAAAGGAACTGCCTGGTTGTTCTCCAGGAACTTGCCGCTGATCACGCCCTGCTGAGCAAATAGAACAGGACTGGAAATCAAAAGGAAAAGAAGAATACTATTTTTCACAAGATTGTTTATTTATCCCGAGCACGGATTTTTTTTTTTGCAAAGCTACATCGTGTTGGAAGCTATAACCAATACCTTTTTGAGTGTAAAAAGAAGAACAACTACCATGCAGAGAGTATATAANNACAAAAAAAAGAGGTTCCGCATTTGCGAAACCTCTCCTGAATAGATTGGGTTAACGATATTTTACTCCTTCACAAATTTGATTTGCGTTGGCTCATTGGCCGCCGAAGTAATTTTCACTAAATAAACTCCGGAGCTGATATCCGAAACATCGATGGTTGCATTGCTGCGCAATTCGGTTTTAGAGAGTACCTTACCACTCATGTCCATCACCTCTACTTTCAGGATCTCATCCGGATTGGACGAACTAACAGCTAGTTTATCCTTTACAGGATTCGGATAAAGTGAATATGTTGACGCTTTCGGTTCTTCTCCGAAGAAAGAGGCCGAAGTTCTTGCCACGTTCAGGGTATAACAAGTTGCACTGTTTGCACCATTGTACCCGAAAACACGAATCGTGTAAGTTCCAACAGCCAGGTTTGCAATCGATACATTCTCCGTAGCAGTTGATCCCACTCCCGAACCAATTAAAGTTCCGGCACTGTTGTAAATATTCAGGTCGTAATCAACACCGGATGGTCCTGCCAATGCAAATAAATGTGTTCCGGAAGCAGTTGTTGTTACCTTGTAGTAATCCTGGTCCGTACCAGATGAAATTGCAGCCGAAATACTGGTTGCCAAAGGAATTGTTGCCGCAGCAGACGAAGAATTATTCGGCTCATAAGCTGTCGAGCAGTTGTTTACTGCCGTCGCAGTTGCGGTCAATGTATAGCAGGTAGCACTTACGGCATTGTTGTATCCGAAAACTTTTGCATAATAAGTTCCGGCAGCCTGTCCGTTTAATGTAACGGATTCTGTTGCGGTACTTCCCGCACCTGAACCAATTTGCGTTCCGGCACTGTTGTAAATCACCAGGTCGAAATCCACACCGGAAGGTCCTGCCAGGTTGAACACATTATTAGTGGTAGTCGAAGTTGTGATCTTAAAGAAATCGGCATCTCCGGAGGTTGCAATTGCAGCTGAAACGGCCGTTCCACTTGTTAATGTTGCTGCGGCAGCCTGTGTTTCATTCGGTTCGTAGGCATTTGTGCATGTTTGCCCGCCGCCATCGGTATCACAAGTCAAAGTGATGCAGCTGTTAACACGGCTTCGGATCAGGCTTCCGGGCTGAGGC
>DJFP01000308.1 GCA_002432565.1 Flavobacteriales bacterium UBA5869 | reverse complement strand
GATATTGACGGAAACTTCACTTATCTGAATGAGATGAGCAGCCGTACATTCGGTTACAAACACGAAAACCTGGTTGGAAAAGATTCCGTAACCATCGTACATCCCGAATACCGTGAGATCGTGAAGGATTTCTTCCGCAATCAGATCATTAACCGAATCCAGAATACCTACCTGGAATTTCCCATCCGCACAAAAGAAGGTCGTATCATCTGGCTCGGTCAAAATGCCTCTATCGTATTTGAACCAGGTTCACGAAAACGCATCATCGGGTTTACCGCTCTTGCACGTGACATCACGGAAAAAAGGGCTAATGAACTATTAATCGAACAGCAGAACAAAGACATTACATCCAGTATCAATTCTGCCAAACGCATTCAATACAGTTTGTTACCGAAAGCATCCGAGATAGGAAGTCATTTTGAGGATTATTTCGTGATATTCAAACCGAAGGATATTGTCAGCGGTGATTTCTACTGGACACACAAAATCGGCAATAAACTGATCCTGGTGCTGGCCGACTGCACCGGGCATGGTGTTCCGGGAGCTTTCATGACCATTCTTGGAATTAACCTGCTGAACCAACTGGTAATTGAACGAAAAATTGATGACCCGGCACAAATATTGAATGGCCTTAACAACGAATTGCACAAATTACTACATCACGGGAATAATACCTTAACAACGGAAGGAATGGATGCATTGGTTGTAGTTTTTGAAGACAGCGACATCCAATTCGCAACTAGTGGTGTTGCCCTGATCCACATTCATCAGGAGGAATTCAACCTTTACAGGTATACGAAAATCGAAAAAGACACGGAGCTGCAGATCTATGAAAACAAGAACCTTACTCTGGAAGAAGACGATCAGCTTTACCTGATTACAGACGGTTTCCAGAAGCAGTTCGGATCTATCCGTAACAAAAAGTTCTCTTTCAAACGCATTCGGGAGCTGCTTGAGAAAATCAAGGTCGAATCGATGCCTTTACAGAAGAAGTATTTTGAAAATGCCTGGTCGAATTGGTCGGAAGGACATGAACAAACGGATGATATAACGATTATCGGTTTGAAGAAGTACCGGGGGAAGGATTGATATTTATAGATTCCCAACCTGCATCTAATTTATCCGATGTTCGAAAGTCAATGTCCAGTTGTTCTAAGATAATTCCACCTTTTTACCATTGCCGTAAAAAGGTGGAGCCAAGAAAAAGCGTAGCTTAGGGGTGAAGCTATGCTTTATCCTTCCTTAACCCACGGAGTATGTATGCTGTAAACAGGTAGTTTTAGCTAATTATTGTTTTCTTCACTAAATAGCGCACCGGAAAATAGGACGACAACACACTCAAAAGAACAACCATTCCCAGGATGAATAATACGTCTTTCACCTGCAGAATAATCGGGAAAGCTTCTCCGCCGGAATTCGGCATTTTCAGGAACGCAAACTGCATTTGAAGCAGACAAACACCTACACCCAAAACCAAACCGATCAAAATTCCCTTAAAGGCGATCAAAATTCCTTCGAAGAAGAAAATCCGGAAAATAAACTGCCTGGTAGCGCCAAAACGTTCCATGGTTTCGATATTTTCCTTTTTCTCGATGAAGAGCATGTTTAGGGATGCAACTAAATTAAATGCGGCCAGAACAAAAATGAACAAGAGGATCAACACCACGATCTTCTTTTCACTTTCGCTTGTCTTAAAGATCAGTTCGTTCTTTTCAGCGGCCGTTTTGACCTGGAATTTCTTCCCGAATTTAGCTTCAAGAACCGTTTTGACAGATTCAATATCCTCCTTCTCAGCATGAATGTAAACCGATGTAATGTCCGAGCCGTAATTCAGCTGAGTTTCCGCATAGTTGATCGGAACCAATACATCGGACATATTTACGTCCTTATTGTAATTCATTCTGCCTACTACTTTCAGCGGAGAGACTTTGAACGGACTTTTCAAACGGGTCATCGAAGCATCCCTGAGCGGCGTGTAGAGCATCAGTTCTTCGTAGCCATCCATTTCGGAAATATATCCGTCAATTTTATCCAGTAAACTTGCACCTATAACTGCGGTTGGCTGCCCGTTCTCCTCCAGGTAAGGATAGCCGTCAACCATGTGTTCTTTTAAATTGCATGCATCCGTAAACGAATAATCCACACCCACCATGCGTGCATTGATCCATTTCTTACCATGCTTAATAATAACGGTTTCTTCAATAGCTTTTGAAACGGAAATAACTCCCGGTATTTTACGCAGGTTATCCAGCTTAACAGTTGTAGAATCAAATGTTTTTCCTTCCAGCGAACGCATGGTGATAGCCGGATCGTAATCCGAATAAAGCTTGGAAACCATTTGCTCAATTCCGTTAAAAGCGGATAAAATAATCACCAGTGCAGCTGTGATAACCGCAATTCCGACAACCGATATACGCGTAATCCAATTAACCAGGTTTCGCTGTTTCCGGGTATATCGAAGATACCTTCTCGCTATGAAAAATGAAACCTTAATCTTTCAATAATTTATCGATGGTTTCAGCATAATCCAAAGAATCATCGATGTAGAACAGAAGCTCCGGAATTTTATGCATGTTCTTCAAACGTTTTCCTACCTCTCCGCGAATTTTGCGTGAATTTTCCTGGATATTTTTCAGTACTTCTTTCTTATCGGGACCCATGAAAACGGATAAATAAATACGTGCCAAAGAAAGATCGGAAGTTACTCTTACAATCGTCACACTGACCATTGCACCCAAGCAAATCTCACGTGCATTGCGTTGAAAATAAGTCGATAATTCTTCTTGAATTACTCCTTCAACCCGGTTTTGTCTAATTGAACTCATACTGCAAAGTTAAGAATTGTAAACTCGTTCATACACAAAGGACAACAAAAACATATCTTTGTACTGCATGAAATCGATATTAGCATTCCACAAATACACTTTTTCGTATAAAGCTCCGGCTATACTTACGATCTTTTACAACTTGCTTTTCGTGATATTCAATCTCATTTCCATGATTTTGTTTATCCCCTTTTTGCAATTGATCTTTAAACCGGATCAGATCACGAATTTACCTGAACCTATTTACAATGGCGGATTTGTTGCGTTCTTTCTTTACTGCAAAGACCTCTTCAATTATACCATGCAGGAAATGGTGAAAGAAGATCCGAAGGAAGCTTTATTATTTGTTTGTTTTGCCGTATTGATTGCTTTTTTCCTGAAAAATCTCACCCGTTACGGAGCCATTTGGTATCAGTCCCAATTGAGAATGGCGGTTGTTCGTGATGTAAAAGACCAGATTTTTTCCAAAGCAATGAAGCTTCCGCTTTCTTTTTACACGGAGGAGCGCAAAGGAGATCTGATGTCACGAATGAGCAGTGACGTAGGCGAAATCGAAATTGCAGTGGTAGCTATTTTGGAATTGATTTACCGGGAACCTTTTGCTATTATCATAACCGTTGGCTCTTTGTTATACATCAGCCCGCAACTAACACTAATCTCTTTTATTCTTCTTCCGGTTTCCGCATTTGTCATCTCACGTATAGGTAAAAGCCTGAAACGTACCGCCAAACAGGGGCAGGAGCAAAACGGGATTGTTTTTTCCACCATTGAAGAAGCTTTGGGCGGCATTAAAATCATTAAAGCCTTCAATGCTATTCCGTTCATGACCGAACGTTTTCGTAAGATCAATCTGAGACATCAGCAATTAATTACCCGTACATTCCGCAAGAAAGACCTTTCTCCTCCATTGAACGAATTCCTGGGAGCAGCCGTGATGATCTGCCTCGTTTGGTTTGGCGGCGTGATGATCCTGGATAAGGATGTAAACAGTTTAACGGGAGAAGGTTTCATCACCTTTATCATCGTATTTTCCCAACTTTTAAGACCTATCCAGGGAATTGCAACAGCTGTAGGAAACCTTAATAAGGCAGAAGCTTCCCGTGACCGGATCAATTCCATTTTGGATATGGATGAATCTATTTACGAAGCTGAAAACCCGAAAAAACTGGAGGGACTGAAGCATGAAATCCGGTTGGAAGGCGTGAGTTTCAAATACAAAGACGAATGGGTTCTGAAAAACATCAACTTTGATCTGAAGCGCGGTAAGACCATTGCTTTAGTAGGAGAATCGGGAAGCGGTAAATCAACCATTGCCGACCTGCTTCCGCGCTTTTACGACGTGAATGAGGGTGCTATCTATATTGACGACATCAACATCAAGGAATATGGACTGGAAGACCTCCACAAAAACATCGGGATTGTTTCCCAGGAATCCATTTTGTTCAACGACACGGTCCGAAATAACATCGCTTTCGGAAGAGAAGATGTTTCCATGGAATTAATTGTAAAAGCCGCCAAAATTGCACATGCAGACAGCTTCATCGAACAACTGGAAAACGGTTACGACACGATCATCGGGGAACGGGGGAACAAACTTTCCGGCGGACAAAAACAACGCCTAAGCATCGCAAGAGCAGTTTTGAAAGACCCTTCCATCCTTAT
>DJFP01000154.1 GCA_002432565.1 Flavobacteriales bacterium UBA5869 | reverse complement strand
ACGCAAAACGCAACGCAAAACGCAACGCAAAACGCAATAAATTGGAACATCTGCATTTCTTTGCAGCGGATGTTGGCAAATTCCTTTCCTTACACCCGGAATACCTGAACCGCATCGATACAATCGTACTGGATCCGCCAAGAGCCGGTATCGCTCCTAAAACATTGCAGAAAGTGATTGCATTGGGAGCTTCGCATTTGGTGTACATTTCCTGTAATCCGTCCACACAGGCACGCGATACGGAAACGCTGGAAAAAGGAGGTTACAAGCTTACGAAATTATCCTTGGTAGATCAATTCCCGCATACCAGCCACATTGAGGCAATTGCGGTCTACGAGAAGATATAATAACCAGTAGGGGCGTAAAATTTTACGCCCCTACTGGTTTAAAAAATCAATAAACAAATGGAATTACTGCCTTTCTATCTTTCGGATAGTCCCTGAAAGTCTGTTTATACCATTTGTGATTTGCCAATGCTCTTGGGAATAAGTTGCAGAAGGTGAAGAATGCGAAACAAAAAGCCGGAAGGTTCCAGCAAAGGATTGCAAATCCGATCCATTCGATCAGTTCTCCGCCTAAATTCGGTGCGGAAATATATTTAAATGGTCCTCCGTAAGGAATTTTGTATCCGTCATCAGGGTTATTTCTTAATCGAATCAAAACGGTGTCCGAGTAAATATTGGTAAACATCCCGAACACGAATAGGAATCCGCCGACAATGAACTGCCAGGAAGTAAACCAATCAATGGTATAAGATGAAAAATGCGACAGGTAGTAACCGATCAGGAATCCGTTTGCCAAATTATGGAACATAGCCATCCCGACAATGCTTACCGGGATCTTTTTGCCTTTAGTACGCGTCCTAAACGGGTAGATGAAGCTTCTATTGATATAGTGAGCAGTAAATAGACCTGTAATTGTCCAGTCAACAGCAGAAAGTGCTTTCGGACCGGAGAGAACAAATGAATAGAGTACAAGCAGTACAAATCCTTCCATGATNNATCCAGGCATAGCAGAAATAATTAAATGTTTCTTGTGTCATTATCAATGATTCTCGCGATGCCAAGATAATAAATCTTTCATCGTTTCATCAACCGGGCGCGGATTATGTCCCAAATCTTGCTTCGCTTTTTCCGATTCAATGAATTTATTCCCGAATTCCAGGATCTCGATGCTTTCACGGGTCAGAGACGGATCCTGTCTTAGGATTTTGTAATAAATCCCGATCAGCGGAAGAAAGAATTTTACCAAACCTATCGGAACTTCGAAACAGGGAATCCGTTTGTTGGAAACTCGCGCAACGGAACGTGACAAGTCCTTCAATGTGTAATAATTTCCACCCAGAATATAGGATTCTCCCAATTTCCCCTGGGTCAGCGCATTGCAGATCGAGTGTGCAATATCACGGACATCGACCCAGTTGTAGCCGCCTTTAAAAACAAATGGGATGCGTCTTTTCGACATGGAAATAAAAGCGTTATTCTGTTTGCATTTCGCGTAATTCGGCGGACCGAAAACGGAAGTCGGATTGATAATGATGATGGGAAGGCCTTCTTCAAAGAATTTTCGGGCAATCAACTGTCCGTCACGTTTACTTTTGTCGTAAGAATAAGCTGTATCGGGAACAAAACTGCGGGTTTCGTTCATCGGTTCGTTTATTGGCAGGTGATTGTACGCATGAACGGAAGAAATGTGAATAACGCGTTTCAGGTTGCTTTCTTTGGCAATGCTCAATACATTCTCCAGTCCTTTAACATTGATGTTCCGGACATGTCCATGCGGATCTCCTGTAATTGAAATAATCGCTGCACAGTGGATCAGGTAATCACACCCCTTCATTAATTCTCTCAGGGAATCGATGTCCTCAAGCGATCCCTTTACAATTTCCACATCCCGGTTTTGCAGGAAATTACTTTTGGAATGGACCAATGCTTTGATGCTGTAATTGCGACGGATCAATTCTTCGATGAGTGCATTACCGATATGACCATTTCCACCGGTTATCGCAACTTTCATTACTTTCCTTTTGCTTTAACAATGATCAGCACCGTGTGCATCAAAATTTTCAGATCAAGTGCTATGGACCTGTTTCTGAGGTAGAGCAGATCGAACTTCATGCGCTGGATCATTTGGTCCACATTTTCAGCGTATCCGTATTTCACCTGTCCCCAGGAAGTAATTCCCGGCCTTACTTTGGTCAGTTCCAGGAATTGCGGTTCCCGCACTTTGATCTGGTCAATAAAGAATTGTCTTTCCGGTCTCGGACCAACTAAGGACATATCGCCCTTCAGAACATTGAAGAATTGAGGGAATTCGTCCAATCGCGCTTTACGCATGAATTTCCCGATTGGTGTGATTCGCGGATCATCCGTACTGGAAAGTTGCGGTCCCAATTTTTCTGCATCCGTATACATTGTCCGGAATTTAATGATCTTGAATGGTTTTCCGTTCAAACCGATTCGTTCCTGGAAGAATAGAACAGGGCCGGGAGAAGACAGTTTTACGGCTATTGTCAGAAAAATATAAACCGGTATCAATAAGATAATGGCGATAATTGAAAAGAAAATATCGAACAAACGCTTAGCCACACGCTGCCAGTAAGGCATTACTTCGGCATTCACTTCCATTAGGAGGGCCCCGAAAATGTTATTCAGTTTAACAGATCCCGAAAGGATGTCATACATATCGGGAAGTACTTTGATCACAATGTTCTCACTGTTAATTCGGGAAATGATGTTCTTCAAACGTTCGTGTTCGGTACTTTCCAATGCAATGATAATCTCTTCGATGTGATTGTCTGCAATGATTTTTTCCAGTTGGTCAACATGACCTAAATAGGGCATTTTATGCTCCAGTAGTTTGTCGATACCATTCAGGTTTACAAACCCCACGAATTGATTTCCGCCACCTTTTTCGATTCCCTCGATTTCCTGGTAAATAGCAACCGCTTTTTCGGAACCACCGATCAATAAGGTCTTAAACCCGTCTTTTCGCGAATGGATTCTTCTTACCAGGATACTTGTGATGACCAGGCGTGAAAAGAATGTAAATCCGAAATGGAGCAGGGCCAATGTTAAAAGAGAACGGTAGTAATTGAAATAAGTGTTTACTTCATCATCGATCAATAACGCAAAGAACAGTACAATAGAACCGAAAATTGTTGCGAAAGCGGTGTAAGAAAGGATCTTTAAACGGTACAACCTGCGAACATCCTGGTAAGTTCCCTGCAGGGTGTAGAACAAGAGCCAAAGCAACGGAATTATCAGGATTCCGTAATAAAATGTCTGATTGAATGAAAATTCTTCGTGTTCGATGTTTGTTTTCCGGTAATAGTAAAATAGTGCCCACGATAAAGTGGCTGCTATAAAATCACTTGCAATAAATAAACCTCTGAACAATTTTTGCATTCTATTCTGACTAATGATTCTAGAAGTGTATTACTTTGATGTTGTCAATATAGACTTCGCTAGAGCTTAGCCCGGAATCCAGGCTCATTTTAAGATATTGTCGATAGGCGTAACCGTTTGGGGTGTTTGAAACTACATCTTTCAGGTCAATGTATATTCTTTTCCATTGAAGATTCTCCAATTTTTGCCGTATGGCCGTATAACCACCATGGTCAACATTAGAACCACCGATTTGTCTTTCTATTATTCCTGTCAATATAGAATTGGTATTCTTGTAATCAAATTCGAGGTATACCTCTGCTCCGCTTTTAGGTAAGATGAGTTCAGGTAAAATACCGATCCATAGTGAATCGATAGTGTTTAAAGAAAGATATCCGTAGTTTCCCCAGTTTCCTTCGGAAGGATTGTTTTGGATTTGCAGGTTTAAATTGGGACTTGAATAAACCGTTTCTTTTTCAATAGTTACGGTGTTACTTTCGAAGTCTTCAATCGAAAATTTGGTATTGGTATTGTACCGGGTGACGGGATTGAAAACATACGTTTCTCCCTCAGTCAGCTGCAGGGTTGTTTCAAAAGGTTCTGCAAAAGGATAGATCTTTTTAACTGCAGCCAGTCCGTTGTTTTTAATGGCCGGGTAAAGAGAAACTTTACAGTTTCCGGAAACTAATACCGGAATTTTACAGGGAACTTCAAAAACGCCGATGACTTTTCCGTCCACATACACCCAAACATCACTGAAGTTGTGGGTTAATGCTCCGGGCTCATTCACTGAATTCGGGTTTGAAGTAAGTGTCCACTGATTTATTTCCAGCCAAACCGGCAGGGGGTTATTCTTAACACAACCTGATAACCCAAAAGAAAGTACAACAAAAAAGTATAAATATTTCATAGATAAGCCTATGTGTAGCTAACGCAAATTTACGTTAATTATTGTCGAAAACCGAGAGATGTGCGGATTTCAGTTTGTCAATAATCTGGTAAGCTACATCCAGGGCGCGGTAAGCATCGTCGATTGAAACGACAACCGGCTGATTATGAAC
>DJFP01000265.1 GCA_002432565.1 Flavobacteriales bacterium UBA5869 | reverse complement strand
GTTATAAAAATGACTTCAAAGTTTTTTTCCGGTACAGCTTTCAACAAATCAAATCCGGTACCATCAGGCATTTGGATGTCCAGAAAAACTAAATCCGGTTTGATTTCCTGAATGGCAGCTAACCCTGACTGCACGTTCTCCCCAACCGGAAATGTTTGTATATCCAGTTCAAATGATTCGATCATTTTAGCAATTAATTCGCGTGTTCGCTGCTCGTCATCAATGATTAGTACTTTTTTCATGGGTTGTTGAAAGATTTGTTCCGAAAGATAAACATTATAACGCATTAAACGTTCTGTAAGGGAGTTTATTATCAACTTCGGACCACTTAGTAATTCAATTTTTTCGCTTTTTAATTATCCGTTTGTTCCTTCGTTGCGATAAGGGAGATAAATATTCACCAGTGTTCCGGTTTCTTTTTCTTTATCGTAATCGGCTATCTCCATGCGACCAAGGATTTTGTATTTATAGCTCAGGTTATTGATACGGTCCTGGGTGATCTTCATAGCCATACTTTTGTGTTGGGCACTTTTCTTGTTGTTCGCAGATCCTTTCCGGCCGATCCCGTTATCCTCTATCATTACGTGGAGCATTTCTTCGTCTTTGGTGAAACGCACATGGATAAACCCTCCTTCAACGGTATGGAGCTGACCGTGTTCGATCGCATTTTCGATAAAGGGCTGTGTGATCATCGGTGGAATTACGGTTTCTTCATCCAATAGCTGCTGGTTCACGCTTACTTCGTACTCGAAACGGTCACCAAAACGCAATTTTTGAGTTTCCAGGTATTTGTTCAAAATGTCAATCTCTGTTGTCAGCGGAATAAACTCTTTGGAAGAATTTTCAAGGATTAAACGCATCAGTTTGGAGAAATTGATCAGGAATTTGGTGGAGTTCTTGGTATCGTTCTCGTAAATATAGCTCTGGATTACCGACATCGCATTAAAGACAAAATGCGGATTCATCTGTGAGCGGAGCAAAGTTTGGTTCATTTCCGCTTCGCGCTGCAATTGCCGGATGTTTCGTTGTTTCCAGCGGTTGTAGATGATGAATGCTCCCAATGCCAGCAAAATAATAAACCCGATGATGATATACATCTGGAAAATGTTCCTTAATTCGGTATTTTCTTTTTCCTTTCGCTGCAACTCGATGGAATCCGCCTGGATGGCAATCAACCGTTCGCGTTGTTCGGAGCGGTACAATTCCGACAATTCGGCGATCTTGGCACTCACTTCCACGATACGGGCACTGTCCGAATAATCGGAGTACATGTCCAGGTATTCGTAAGCCAGCTTCATATTACCGGTTTTCTTATAAACGTCGGCGATCTCTTTATAGGAAGGATAAATTCCCCCGATATAACCGTATTGTGAGCGGATGTTAATAGAGCGGTTCAGGTAATTCAATGCATTCTTATATTTTCCCTGTTCGGCAAAAACGGTTCCTACCAGGTGGTAAACCGAAGCAATTTCGGAACGGTTTGATGCAGATTCGAAGTAGACCAAAGCCATGTTGTAATAACGCAATGCTTCGTCATACTTATTCTGTTCATTAAATGCATTTCCCAGGTACTTATGCGCCAGGCCCAATCCATCCTGGTCGTTGTAATCTTCGAGTGTTTTGACCACCCGTTTGAGGTCTTTAATGGCTCCTTCGTAGTCTTTTTTGGCCAGTTTCACCAGGCCAATGTCCGTGTCTGCCAAGCCAACCAGTCGAAAATCCTGGATTTTGATTGCAGTTTCACGCGATTGCATGAAGAAATTGTTGGCATTGTCGTAATTGAATATCTGGTATTGGGATTCCCCGATCTCTCTTTGGTACTGGGCAATTTGTGGATAATCATTGGCTTGTTTTGCCAGTTGGAGGGCAATAAAGTTTTTGGAAACGGACAATTCCACCTGTCCGAAGAAATTATAGATCGCCGACTGCATATTCACGCATTTGGCCATCAGGGATTTATCCGTAGAACGGCGTGCATACTGGATCGACGTTTCTGCAAATTCCAGGGATGCATTCCGTTTGTTTTGCTCCATGTTCAATTTCGCAAACAAGCGGTTCGTTTCTGCGATCAGGGCATAACTTCTCACGCGTTTCGAAAAGCGCAAAGCCTCCGTTAAATAAATATCTGCCTGTTCGAATTCCCGGAAAGCAATGTGATATTCCGCCAGTAAATGAAAAATGTGAACCTGGTTCAGCTTGGAATCCGTGCGCGACAAATAAGGCTGCAGCTGAAGGATTTTGGCATAATAAGCGGTTTTATTCCCTAACAATGCCTCTACACGAAGATCAAAGATCAGGGCCTGCAGTTTGGCTGAGTCTGACTCCGTTCGACTGGCATCAATAATGGAATAACGGATGGAATCTGCCTTTTGAACATTGTTCAATTGGTAGAACTTCCCCAGCGCTACCTGGCGCCAGAATTTCTTGGTACCGTTTTTCTCATTGAAATATGCTTTCCGGTAACTTGCTTCATCTCCATTGCCTGCAAGGGTCTTTTTTGAGAAATCAAAAAGACAAACAAACAAGATCAAGAAGGGGAGAGTGAACCGAAACATGGACTAAAAATAGCTTTTTTCAAATAGAAAAGGTTCTCTTCTGTGATCAGCATCACAAAAAAGAACCTCCTACTTATTCACTGTCTTTATTTTGCTGTTATCAATAAGCGTCGCAATGAGGCTTTCTGCGTTTCGACTTCTTTTTGTTTTTTCTGGGCTTGAAGTCTTTTTTCTTGTCCGGTGAAGAAGCCTTCATTTCTAATGCGGACTTGCTTTGACCGGATACTTGTTCAGCAGCATTTACTGAACCTGCAGCTCCTAAAAGGAAACCAGCTGCTAAAACTGCGGGGAAAATACGGAGAATCATAAGCTTTGATTTTAAGCAATATAACCACAAAAAATGAAATGGTTACA
>DJFP01000193.1 GCA_002432565.1 Flavobacteriales bacterium UBA5869 | reverse complement strand
GTATGCACCGCAGGTAAACGTCAGAGCGGAAATAATTTGGGAACAGCGTAGCTTTTTTTTTATCAAGGGAGAGCGCAGATTTAGAAACAGATTTAGAAAATAGTAATACAAAAAAATGCTCAAGGCAAAGGGAATCCGAAAAAAGTACGGTCAATTAGATGTATTGAAAGGTATTGACCTGGAAATCCAATCCGGGGAAATCGTTTCCATCGTGGGCTCTTCAGGGGCCGGAAAAACGACGCTGCTTCAAATTTTGGGAACTCTTGACAAACCCGACTCCGGGAGTTTAACACTCAACGGAGTCAATCCGTTTTCTTTGAATTCAAAAGGTTTGGCTGAATTCCGCAATCAAAAGATCGGTTTCATCTTCCAGTTCCACCAGCTGCTGCCTGAATTTACGGCTTTGGAAAACGTAGTGATGCCTGCTCTGATCGGTGGAAAAGGAATGACAGAATCCAAAGAACGTGCAAAACAGTTACTGGATAAATTGGGTCTTGGTCAGCGCGAGAATCACCAGCCTTCTGCCCTGTCAGGTGGAGAACAGCAGCGTGTAGCGGTTGCAAGAGCGTTGATGAATGAACCGGATATCATTTTTGCCGATGAGCCTTCCGGGAACCTGGATTCTAAGAATGCGGCAGAATTACACCAGCTGTTTTTTGATTTGCGCAAAGAATTCGGTCAAACATTCGTAATCGTTACACACAATAACCTGCTGGCAGAAATGGCTGACAGAAGTATCGTTATGTCTGATGGATCCCTGGGATAAACTATTTTAATTTACAGTCTCCGGCAAAAGCCTGGGCATTGTTGTCAATTACCTTACAGGAATCTTCCTGTTCATTTCTGGGTAAAGCAGAAAGATCGTAATGGGTTCTGTCGCCGCTATAGAATTTGCAGTAACAATTTCCTTTTTCTTTTTTCCTGCACGATGTAGAAAACAAACCCGCAGACACACTCGTAAAGATCACCGATAAATACACTATTGTTTTCATAACGACCATTTATAACTAGTAATTTAGGAATGAAAAACAGGAGATAAAATTATTTTTGAATTTTTTAAGAAAGCATGAACCAGGCACAATTAATTGAATATCTGGATAAAAAGGTCGTTGAATACAACAAACCCGATTTTGTTCACTCAGACCCAATCCAGATCCCGAAGCAATTCACCCGGAAAGAAGATATTGAGATCAGTGCATTCCTGATTTCCACTTTAGCATGGGGAAACAGAACAGCGATTATTAAAAGCGGACAACGTTTGCTCGAGATCATGGATTTCAAGCCCTATGAATACGTATTGAACTACGAAGAGCAGGAACATCAATTCGTACACCGAACTTTCAACAGCGACGACCTGAATGCATTTTTTGTATCCCTGCAGCGCATCTACCGTCAGGGTGGATTGGAACAGGCATTCAAACTTCACCCGGAAATTCCCGGAGTACAGGGAAGGATCATTTCATTCAGAGAGGCCTTTACACACGAACCTTTCCCTGACAGAACACACAAGCACCTGGCGAATCCGCAAAAAGGATCTTCTGCCAAGCGGATCAACATGTTTTTGCGCTGGATGGTGCGAAAAGACGAATTCGGGGTGGATTTCGGAATCTGGAACAGCATCCCGATGTCGGAACTGCACCTGCCTTTGGATGTTCACACCGGAAACGTAGCCCGCAAACTGGGAATCCTCACCCGCACACAAAACGATTGGAAAAGCGTAGCTGAAATCCAGGAGCAATTGGTCCAATTCGACCCGGAAGACCCTTGCAAATACGATTTTGCTCTTTTTGGACTGGGTGTTTTTGAGGGAATCAAATAATAATTACGAATGCCGAATTACGAATTACGAATAATTGGCTTGTTGTTACCCGTTTACACACACTTCTTTAAAAATCAACTATTGAGCTTAGAATATTCGAATCAATCTTTCCAAAAACAGATTTCCATTCGACATTCGTAATTCGGCATTCGTAATTAATAAGGATTGTTCAAAAATCAGGAAAAACTCTTGGAATTAGTAATTAGTAATTAGTAATTCATAATTAACTTAGCGTTATGAAATGGGTCTATCCTGAATTTTTATTTGCCCTACTGGTTTTGGTGATCCCAATACTGATTCACCTGTTCCATTTCCGCAAGTACAAAACCATCTATTTTTCCAGCATTGCATTCGTTAAATCGGTTGAACAGCAGCAGAAAAATCCGCGAAAGATCAAGCATTTACTGATCCTGATTTCCCGTGTTCTGGCTTTCACCTGTTTGGTTATCGCTTTTGCCCAGCCTTATTTCCCAAATTCGGATGCCACTAAAAAGGACGTTCAATTAATCGGAGTTTATATCGACAATTCCTTTTCCATGTCGCGCATTGGCGGACAAGGCGAACTATTGGCACAAGCCAAAGAATTGGCAGGTTCGATTGTAGATAAAGCACCCCGAAACACCCAATATGTTCTTTTCACCAATGAATTGAGCGGAAACGAAAAACAGACCTTAACGAAGGTAAAATTCACGGACCAGGTTCGGAAAGTCAACTACTCTCCTATTTATCGCTCCAGGGAAGAAATCCTTTCCTACTGGAATCAATGGGTAGAAGACGCACAAAAAGAAGGAAACATCCAATCAAAACCTTCATTGATTTATGTTTCTGATTTTCAAAAAGATAATTCAACCGTTCTAACTAAAAAATTTAAGTCAATTTCGAGTGTTTCACCACTCATCCTGACCCCTCAAAACACAGGCAATCTATACGTAGACACCATTTGGTTTGAAACTCCGATCCAAAAACTCGGATCTGCACAAACGCTTTCCATTCGTGTGGTGAACACCGGAAAAGAAGCTGTTGAATCGGCTGTTGTAAGTGTACGGATCGGGAAACTGAAACGCGACCTGTTTGCGGAATTACCTGCCAACGGAGCAGACACTTTGCATTTAAATTATTTCAACCAGGATGCCGGAATTGCTAAAGGAAAAATTGCTATCAACGATAAGCAGATGACACAAGACGACTCTTTCTTCTTCAATTACGAGGTCAAGAAAAGCAGTTCTGTTCTGATAGTGAACGGTGAAGATGCCGTTGAGAACGTTGGTGTTGTATACAGACTGGATGATTTTTACCGGATCAAAGAAGTTTCCACCAACCAGGCATCGCAGGAAAATCTCGAAGCTGTTGATTTAATCGTATTGAACGGCTTAAACCAGATTCCCAGCAGCTTAAGCAATGAATTAGCTGCTTATTACGACGAACAGGGAGCCATTTTACTCATTCCGGGAACAAACGTTTCTCCTTCCGGGTGGAATGCTTTGCTGAATAAATTAAACCTGCCGGCAATCAGCGGAACACAAACCGTGGGGCTCGGAATTCAAAAACTGAACATCAAAGACCCTTTCTTCCGGGGAGTTTTCGAGGGAAAACCGGAAAACATCTCTTTGCCTGCAGTTGCCAAAGCTTACCGTTTGCTGAACAATTCCAAAACGCTTTCCAGCAGTTTGATCAACTACCAAAACGGAACACCTTTCTTCGTAAAGAGTATCGGAAAGAACAATGCGTACCTGTTTTCCACTTCTTTAAAGCCTGAATTCAGCACATTTACCAGCAACCAATTGTTTTCAACCCTTTTACTGCATGCCGGAAACCTGAGCCAGCGCCAAAATCCGTATTACCTGATTATCGGTTCGGATGCAAGTTATCCGCTTGCAATGAATACTTCGAGTGAGAATCCGGTTCATCTGAAACAGGGAACTATCGATTTTATCCCGGTAACTTTCACCAAAAACAAACGTCCGTACCTTTCCATTCAGGGACTGGAAGCTATTCGAATACTGGAAGCAGGAAACTACAGTATTTCCCAGGATGGAAAAGTAAAAGGAACGCTTTCAACCAACTACAACCGACTGGAATCGCAAACACAGGAATCTTCCCCGGAAGAAATTAAAAAATCGTTCGAACAGGCCGGAATACGTGTTAATTCCATGCAGGACGGATCCAACTGGAACAGCGCTTCACTCTTAGAAATCGGTGAGAGTTATGATAGTTGGCTTTGGTTTGTTTTCTTTGCAGGAATATTCGTCCTGTGCGAAATGGCTTTACTAATTTTCTACAAGAAATAGACATATGAAATTATTGATCCGGCAAGCAACGGTTATAGACAAAAGCTCCAAATGGAATGGCAAAAAGGTTGATATTTACCTGGAAGACGGTAAAATTCATGAGATTTCGGCTAAAATCGAGCGTTCTTGTGAATTGGAGATCCGGGAAGAAAACCTGCACGTTTCAAAAGGCTGGGTCGATCTGAAAGCACATTTTGCAGACCCGGGAGAAGAACATAAATCAACTATTCAAAGCGGATTAGACGCTGCTGCATATGGCGGATTTACACACGTTTCCGTTTTACCTTCCACTCAGCCCGTTCTGGACAACAAGACGAGCGTGGAATATGTATTGAGAAGAAGTGAGAATGCCGTGACTTCCCTGCACCCGATGGGCTGTATCACCAAAAAGAACCAGGGAGAAGCTTTGGCAGAAATGTACGACATGTTCCAATCCGGAGTGCGGTTATTCTCAGATGACCTGGTTCCTGTAAACGGTGGAATTATGTACCGTGCACTGCTCTATTCAAAGAATTTTGACGGAATTGTAGTTGGTTTTGCTCATGACAAGTCCATTTCGGGAGGCGGAATGGTCAATGAAGGCGAAGCTTCCACAAAAACAGGCTTGAAAGCAGATCCGGCAATCAGTGAGATCATTCAATTGGAGCGGAATTTAAGATTACTGGAATATACCGGCGGAAACCTGCATGCAACAGGTATTTCAACAGCAGAATCCGTTGACCTGATCCGGAAAGCGAAAGCAAAAGGATTGAATATCACGGCAGACGTTCACGCTCAGCATTTGATTTATAACGAAACTGCAGTACTGGATTTCGATGTAAACTTCAAGTTAATGCCACCGCTTCGACCAGAGACAGACCGAAAAGCACTTTGGGCCGGATTAAAAGACGGTACAATCGACTGCATTGTTTCCGATCACCGTCCGAATGACACGGAAGAAACCGATTTGGAATTTGACCATGCGAACTTCGGAAACAGCACCATCCAAACGCTATTTGGCGAATTGGGAGCCTGCCCGGACTTTGACCTGGAATTGGTTGTGAATGGACTGACTGAAAAATCCAGGGCATTATTGTCACTGAATACGGCACCGATTGAAGACCAGGCTATAGCTGATTTATCGCTGTTTATCCCCGGAAAACCTTGGACATTCACCCGGGAGGATTTAGTGA
>DJFP01000125.1:7904-15379 GCA_002432565.1 Flavobacteriales bacterium UBA5869 | reverse complement strand
CGACCCCGACCTTGGCAAGGTCGTGCTCTACCAACTGAGCTACTCCCGCTTATCTTGGCCCCTTTGTTTCGTAAAGGGAGTGCAAATTTAAAGCGGAATAACAAATTTCCAAATGAGGTTCTCTAAATCATGCAGATTTTTTCAATGCATCAAATTCTTTTCGCAGCTCCATAGCATGTTGCTTGTTCTTCGAATGCTTGATGTGGTGGGGTACTCCTTTCAATTCTGATATCAATCCAACCGCCTGGAAACTTCTTAATATATAGTATGTTATATCGATCTCCCACCAGAAAAATCCTTGTCTGCCAGACACTTCGTAGTAGTGGTGGTTATTATGCCAGCCTTCTCCTAAAGTCAACAACGCAAGCCAGATACTATTGCGAGATTCATCGTGCGATTCGTAACGCTGTGTTCCAAACTTGTGCATGATCGAATTGATCGAGAATGTTCCATGATATAGGATCACCGTACTCAAGAAGAACCCGATGAATAAGGATGAGAAACCTGCGGAAGTAAACATTGTAAGTATGCTTCCACCATTCACAATACCTCCGAGCGCCATCACTGTTAATGCAAGAATGGTTGGCGGCACCAGGTAATGTTTGTTAAGCCACATCAGTTCAGGATACTTGGCATAGTCACCTATTGTTTTATAGTCTGTTTCTTTGAAATCAGGACCAACGATCCACCCGATGTGTGAATACCAGAATCCATAGATCTTCATGGAATGAGGATCGGCCGGTGTATCACTATGGCGATGGTGGTGACGATGATGTGCTGCCCACCATAGCACTCCTTTTTGTGCAGAAGTCTGCGCCATAAATGCTATCACAAACTGGAACCATCGTGATGTTTTATACGATTTGTGCGCAAAGTAACGATGATAACCACCCGTTACCCAGAACATGCGCGATACATATAGCACAGCACATACCGTCCAGTCAAACCATGTAGCGCCTGTCCAGATTGCTCCGAGTGGTAAAAGATGTACTACCAAGAAAGCCAGCTCCTGGACAAGAATTGGTTTTCTGCGTACTTCTGGTGTTAGTGTTGTATTTGTCATTGGTATCTAAAACAAAGATTCCGGAAATAAATTCAGATCAGTTAATGCGTGATATTGTCTATCACATTGCAAAGGTAAATCATAATGAAATAATGGTTTTACACATGTAATAATTTCTTGTATTGCAAACAAGTGTGTGGTAGTCAATTGTTTAATTTTACAATACTTTCTGTGAGTGGAATATGATGGCCCGATTTTGGGTGTTATCTTTACAGTCGCTTACAAGAGGCACAATGAATCAGTCGCAGATCATAGCACTATATCAACCACTCCTCCATACCATCGCCTATAATCTGGTGCGTTGTAAAGAGGATGCAGAAGATATTGTACAAGAGACTTTCACGAAATGGCTCAGCATCGATCAGCAAAAGATTGATAATACAAAAGCATATTTGATTCGCGCTGTTACCAACAATTGCCTCAATCATCTTAACTCACTGCGCAAGAAGAAGGAAGAGTATATTGATAATGTTTCGGAGATGATCAAGCATTTCAAAGAAACCAATCTTGCTCACCTGGATATGGATGCTGCTATTAAAGTTTTGCATGGTAAACTTGAGCCGCTCGAACGCGCAGTATATCTTTTGAAAGAAGTTTTTGATTTTGATTACGAAGAACTTCAGCAAACCTTCGATAAGAAGAAAGATCACTGCCGCCAGTTATTTTTCCGTGCGAAGAAAAAATTAAGTGAAGAAACATCTAAGATCGATCTGCCTGATACATCCAAACTATTGGAAAGTTTTCGCAATGCCTGCCACCTGGGTAACGCCTCTGAGCTTGTTCAGGAGTTGAAAAACGACATTGCCGCTGCCATCAGCAAAAAATTTTAAAATTCTTTTTTATTTCTGTCACAAATCCGGTTGTCACTTGTCTTACAGTTAAAGGCTCTGTAAGAGCCTCATTTAATAAGTTTTATCTACAACCAAATTTTTCACATGATCGTCATTTTTGCATTTTTTATTGCGCACTGGTACCTCTCCCTTTTTTTCCAGACGTTTTTTCTGCACCGGTACGCTTCACATAAGGCGTTCACGATGAATAAATTCACGGAGAAAGTTTTTTTTGTTCTGACGTGGATTTTTCAAGGCTCCAACTATTTAAGCCCATATGGTTATGGCGTTATGCACCGCATGCACCATGCTTTTGCCGATACCGAGGATGATCCACATTCACCCAAGTATGATGAAACCATCTGGAATATGATGTGGAAAACCAAAACGATCTATTCTGATATTGCCAACAGAAGAATAGTTGTTGACAAGCGCTTCACCGAAGGAGTGCCGCAGTGGGAAGCCTTCGATAAATTTGCGCGCTCATGGCCGTCACGCATTTTCTGGGCTGCAGTATATATTACTATTTACGCTCAGTTTGCTACAGCGTGGTGGCTATGGTTGTTGATACCGATTCATTTTCTGATGAGCCCTATTCACGGAGCGATCATTAACTGGTTCGCACACAAGTATGGCTACAGAAATTTCGAAGTTGGTGATACCTCTAAAAACTTTTTGCCGGTAGATTTTCTGATGATGGGCGAAAGCTATCACAACAATCACCACAAACACGGAGGTCGTGCAAACTTTGGTGGAATTCGCTGGCACGAGATTGATCCTACTTATATAGTGATCAAAGTGTTGGATAAGCTCAACATCATTCAAATAGCAAGACGTAAAGAAGTAAGCCTTGAAAATGTGAAAAAGGCTGCCTGATAAAACCGATAAAAAGTATTTTACGAGTCCCCTTAGGAATTTCTTAAGGGGATTTTTTATTTTATACAGTTATATATAAAGATTTCTGTCGGGGAATTTTATTTCTCTTGTAAGAGGAAAGTTTACCGATAGAGTGAGAAAAAATTTATGCTAACAATCGGTTCTTTAGAAAAAGAAAGTGGTGATGGAGGGAATCGAACCCCCGACACAAGGATTTTCAGTCCTTTGCTCTACCAACTGAGCTACATCACCATTCTCAATTGCGAGGGCAAAGATAGTAATAGAATTCATTACTCCTAAAAAAAAGTGAAAATTTTTCTAAATCAATCCTATCTTTGTTCAAGATGGAGCAGGGAATTAAATCAATTGTTGTTGATGCAGGAAACACCCGTATCAAAACTGCATTGTTCCAAGATTCTAACATCCAGGAAGTTCGTGCATTTTCAAACGACGAACTTGATAAGCTCAAGTCCTATTTGATCAAACACAAAAATATTCGTGGAATTATCAGCTCCGTGAGATCGGATAAGAACACTAAATGGATCAAAGGACTGCTTCCGAATGCCATTTTGTTCACGAATCAGTTACCTGTTCCGCTTGTGAACAATTATGAATCTCCGGATACGTTAGGAATTGATCGGTTGGCAAATGCTATTGCTGCGGCCAATATTTCTGAGAAAAATGCGTTAGTGATTGATGTTGGAACCTGTATCAAATACGATTTTGTCCGTTATCCGAAGATTTATGAAGGCGGAAGCATTTCTCCCGGAATTGAATTAAGGTATCGTTCAATGAACCAGTTTACAGGAAAATTACCCCTGATCGAAGACCGGATACAGGGGCCGTTCATTGGGAAAAACACACTTGACGCAATGCGGAGCGGTGTGATGAACGGAATGCATTTGGAAATGGTGGGTTTTATCGAAGAATATCGAAGACTTTACCCCGAATTAACAATTTTTCTCACTGGTGGCGACAGTCAATATTTTGAATTAGGTAATAAATATGGCATATTTGCCGACGAGAATTTGACCTTAAAAGGATTATTAATAGCACTCTTACATGCCCAAACATTTCATTCTTCTAGTATTTAGTACTATTTCGTGTTTCACACTGTGGGCACAAACCACCTCATCATCACCTTACAGTACAACTGGAATCGGTGAAGAAGGTGCTCTTCCCGAAGCACAATACGGAGGAATGGGAAATATTTCCGCTATTTGTTTTGACTCCACGTTGATCAATACGTACAATCCTTCCAGTTATTCATTAATGTCTTTCGGGCAGCCCCTGTTTTCAGTGGGTATTTCCTCTAAATTTTCGACTTACAGCAACAATGCGGGAAGTTTCCAGGGAAAAACAACCGGGATCTCAAACATTACAATGGCCATTCCCATCGGGAAATATTTCGGGATTGCCCTGGGATTAAAACCTTACAGCCGGAAAGGATANNNGGATTGGCCTATTCCATCATCAAGAATGAGCGGTCTTATTTAAGCGTAGGATTCAACCTGGGATACTTATTCGGATCAGTAACCAATCAGAGAAGCAGTGTATTTGATGCAAGTACTCCGGCCGGGGGTGTGGACCAAACAACTTTCCGTTTAAAGTCAGTTCACTATTCTTTTGGTGCAAGCTACCAGCGTTTCCTCGATGTGGATAAACGCAAACAATTATTCTTATCAGCAGTTTACACTCCAAAAATCTCCATTAATTCATTCCGCGATTATGGTTTATACTATGCACCGGATGTAACCAACGAACTTGCGTTTATCGATACAATCACCTATGTTGACAACAGCAAAGGAAAGATCACTTTTCCGAGCAAGCAGACTTTTGGTGCCGGGTATACTTTCACTCCGGACACAAAGATGGCTGACCGTATGAAATACCAACTGGGTGTATTTGCCGAAGTAGATATGATGCAGTGGAAGGATTACGCTGAAAAGTTCGAAGCCCACTCAACAACAAGTCAGACTTTCTCCAATACTTATATGTCTCGCATTGGGTTGCAGTTCATTCCAAGTATTGACGCCACAAAAAAAACAAAGGGTATAAAATACTTTTCTAAAATCAAATACCGCATCGGAGGTCAATATGGCCTATTACCAAACTCCATGAACGGAAGACAATTAAAAACTGCTTCGGCAACGATCGGATTCGGGTTCCCATTCCTGAACCAAAAGACCAATTCGTCTTTGAATTTAAGTTTTCAATATGGTTCATCGGGTACCGGGAATGCGGCCGACCTGAAGGAAAAATTCTATTCGATCAATTTCGGAATTATCATTGCTCCTTCTTCTTACGAGAAATGGTTCAAAAAGTACAAACTGGACTAAATGAAGGTCGGACTGACATTATTCCATTTTTGCTTTGCCGGTGCAATGATGTTGGGTTCCTGTGTGAACGATATTGACAGGATCAAGCAGATCACTTTTAAATCCACTGATCCCGAACAAAAAACAGAGGAATTATACGTACTTCAAACCGAAGGCGGCTTTCCTCAATTCAGGCTGTATGCACCTTTGGCAGAAGCTTACTCCAAACCGGAACAGGTTACCAAGTTCAAAGAAGGGGTCAAAGTAGAATTCTTTGACAACGACGGAAACCCGGAATCAACCCTTACCGGGCTTTACGGTGAGATCAACGAAACAAAAGGAACCATGCGCGTGCTGGATTCTGTGCAGCTTCACAACCCGGAACGTAAACAGACCATGTATACGGAAGCACTTTACTGGGATCAAAAAGATAGTCTTATCTTTACAGACAAAATGGTTATGATCAAAAGTCCTACTGAACTCATTTACGGAAAAGGCATCCGTGCCAGACAAGATTTTTCCTGGTATGAGTTTTTGGAACCACAGGGTCGTATTTCCATTCAAAAGTAGAAGAGAAAGCACTGCTTTTCGATAATGTGACCTGAAGATCACTCGTGAGCGAGCTATAATTAAAAATAATAAAGACATGAAACTATACAATCGCATTATGGAGCTATTTTGGCTGGCGGTAGGAATTATCATCATTATCATGGTAACAGTGATGTGCCTGAAAGAAAGTTTCAGCAGCTGGGCGGTTTATTATGCTTTTGCATTCATGGCTTTGGGAACTTATTTCCTGAGAAGATATATGCGAAAACGCATGGAAAAACACCAGGCTTTTTTGAATAGTCAAAAACAGAAATAACCACTCATCCCAAAAGCCCCGGTTTTTAACTAATTTTCAGAGAATTAGCATCCAAATATCCTTATTTTCGCTTCACTAAAAAACACTCCGGTCTACATGAAGCTTTTGAAGGTCGTCTTTCTATTCTTTTTGATCTGCATTCCCGCAATTTCGTTTGCTCAATGGAATTTGAGAGGTACGGTGCTGGATGAAAAAAAGCTTCCCATTCCCTTTGCGAATGTATACATCAAGAATAATACGGATCTGCGTACACAAACGGATGAGAACGGAAAATTCTCGCTGCAGCTTTTTGACGGGGAATATTTTCTGATCGTCAATGCCACCGGCTACCAGGAACGTGAAACCTACGTGGTTATTTCCAATAAGGGCGCTGTAAAAGATATTCAGCTGTTCCCTATCAAGATCAGCGAACTGGACGATGTGGAAATTGTCACCAAACGCAGCAACCCCGGAAGAGACATCATGCTCGAGGTTGTGAAGAAACGCGACCAGATCAATCCGTGGTCTTATGCCCATTCCACCGATGTTTATATCAAAGCTACGGAAGCGATCACACGCAAAGAGAAATCCGAGACAGAAAAGAAAAATGACCGCCAGGAAGCGGATCCATTCGAAGAAGAGAAGCGGAAAATGGAAAAACTGGCCGGGAATATGAATTTTGCGGAAATCCAGGTGACACGCCATTATGCGCCTCCAAATAAAGTGAAGGAGATCCGGAATGCGTATGAATTAAGAGGTGATGAACGAACACTGTATTACACCACAACGGTCAAATCGAATTTCAATTTCTTTCAAAACCTGCTTTACCTCGAAGATTTGCACAGCACTCCGGTTATGAGCCCGATCTCTACTCCAGGGATCCTTTCCTACCGCTACAGGCTGGAGGCACAATACGAAGAGAACGGCAGAAAGATCCATAAGATCAGGATCCTTCCGCGCATGAGTTCTACGTCAACACTCACCGGATACATTTATGTCATCGATTCCCTCTGGCTGATCCAGAAACTGGACCTTACCATGGAAAAAGGAAATCTTTTCATGTACGATTATTTTTCCATCCACCAGGAGTTTGACCTTCCGGGAGATTCGATGTGTGTGCTGCGCGAACAAGTATTGGATTACGGAGTAAAATACAAAGACCAGAGTTCTGCCTGTAAAACGGTCGCCAAATTCACCAATTACAACTTCAAACCGAATTTTACCCCGAAATTCTTCAATAATGAATTGGCAGTCACAACGGAAGAAGCTTATGAAAAAGATACCAGTTTCTGGAAAGAACAACGCGCTGTTTCATTAACCCTTGAAGAGCAGCGTTTTATCATTGTCAGGGACAGCATTCACGATGCGTTGAACCGGAAGGAATACCTGGATTCGATTGACAAAGTATTTAACAAAGTTACCTTTCTGAAGGTACTCTGGTTTGGGGTCGAACACCGCAACCGCCCGAAAAAGACCCAGTGGTCTATCAGTTCACTTGCTGCCATGGCACGGCCTTTATATCCTGCCGGTCCGCGTGTTGCACC
>DJFP01000125.1:0-7859 GCA_002432565.1 Flavobacteriales bacterium UBA5869 | reverse complement strand
GGCGGATTTGATCACGATTTTGATGCCGTCATATCCTACGATGCGATTACCCAGATCTATAAACGAAGTAATTTCATTGAAGCCACTTCACTCAGCATTGGACACACACAAGAGTATCTCAATGGCCTTTACGCCGATATTGATTTCGAATTTACGGAACGCAGGTCCATCAACGGCTACAAAAAGCTGGGATTCCTGGACAGTGTTATTCCAAACGATGATTTCAAACCTTTCGAGGGATACCAGGCATTGATCGGACAGATAACCGTTAGTTACACCCCTGGTCAAAAATACATGCGCGAACCTCATCGGAAAGTGGTACTCGGCTCCAAATGGCCAACCGTTTATGCTACTTACGAGCGGGGAATTCCCAAAATATTCGGCAGTGACGTGGACCATGAATACGGATTAATGGGAATCTACCAGAATTTCCAGTTGGGAACCCTGGGAACATCCTCCTACCACATCAAATCGGGAAAATTCCTGAGCTCCAAAAACCTGAAGGATGCTGATTTCAAGTACCAGCGACGCAGTGATCCTATTTGGTTCTCCAATCCTTTATACTCTTTCCAGGACCAGGATTCCTCCCTTCCCTCTCGCGATTACTATATCGAAGCGCACTTCATCCACCACGACAACGGTTCGATCATGAATAAAATCCCCTTCATGAAGAAAACGGGAATCGGACTGGTTTTCGGGTGCGGAGCTTTATACGTTGCCGAGTATAACTGGAGGCACTATGAAGTACTGGCCGGTATTGAGCGCAATTTTAAATTCTCGAAGCGGAGACTGCGCATTGGTTTATATGGTGTATTCTCAGACGGGAACAACATTTCACCAAGATGGACCGGGAAAATTTCATTTGCCGTTCTGGATGACCGGAATATGAAGTTCAATTTTTAATCCGATAACAAGCCACGCGATTAATCGCGTGGCTACTTGTTCAAATCAAATCTACTGGTTATCTTTGTCGCAGATCTTTGAGATAACTTATGAAGAAAGGTGGAGGGACAGGCCCTGTGAAACCTTGGCAACCTGCCGTTTTAAAGCGAAAAGGTGCCAAATCCGATCCTGACGTCATCGTCTGGAAAAGATAAGTATACCGGTAGTTTTTCGAAACTACTTCCCCTACTTCATAGTTTGCAAAGTATAAATAAAGCTATGAAAGACATCAAGCAATTACTAAAAGAACGAATTCTCATCCTTGACGGAGCGATGGGAACCATGATCCAGCGTTACAACCTGGAAGAAGACGATTTCCGTAAAGGATGGTTTGAAGATCATCCGCACAAATTGAAAGGCGATAACGACATCCTTGTTCTGACACGCCCCGACGTCATTAAAGAAATTCACGCTCAATACCTGGAAGCAGGAGCAGATATTATCGAAACCAACACTTTTGGAGCAACATCCGTTGCCCAGGCGGATTATCATCTGGAACACGCAGTTTACGACATCAACTACCACGGAGCAAAAATTGCACGCGAGGTATGTGACGAATTCACAGCTAAAAACCCGGATAAACCACGCTTCGTAGCAGGTTCTATGGGACCAACAACCAAATTGGCTTCCATGTCTCCGGATGTAAACGATCCGGGATTCAGAGCAATTACCTTTAACGAACTGGTTGTTGCATTCAAAGAACAGGCCACAGGATTAATGGACGGGGGAGCAGATTTTCTGTTAGTAGAAACCATTACAGATACCCTGAATTCCAAAGCTGCGATGTTCGCCATTGATGAATTAAGCGAGGAAAGAGGTATTCAAATCCCGATTATGATCTCCGGTACAATCACCGACCAAAGCGGAAGAACATTAACCGGTCAGACTACCGAAGCATTCCTGGTTTCTGTTTCTCACATGCCACTCTTAAGTATTGGTTTGAATTGCGCTTTGGGAGCAGATGCCATGAGACCTTACTTACAGGTATTGTCAAACCAAGCCCCATTTGCTGTAAGTGCACACCCGAACGCAGGATTGCCGAACGAATTCGGTCAGTACGACGAAACTCCCGAAATGATGGGATCTCAAATTGAAGAATTCCTGCAGGAAGGATTAATCAATATTATCGGGGGATGCTGCGGAACAACTCCCGACCACATTCGTAAGATGGCTGAAATTGCCGCTAAATACTCACCCAGAAAAATCAGTGAAACAGCAAACGCATGAACCATTTACGCTTATCGGGCTTAGAAGCCATTACCATCACACCGGAGAGTAACTTTACAAACATCGGTGAACGAACCAACGTAACCGGATCGCGGGCTTTTCTTCGAATGATCAAGGAAAACGATTACGAAGCTGCGCTGTCTGTAGCACGCGAACAAGTGGAAGGTGGTGCGCAGGTGATTGACATTAACATGGATGAAGGAATGATCGACGGGAAAGAAGCCATGGTGAAATTCCTGAATCTCATTGCTTCTGAACCAGATATTTCAAGCGTTCCGATCATGGTGGACAGTTCCAAATGGGAAATTATCGAAGCCGGGTTACAATGTATTCAAGGAAAAGGGATCGTAAACTCCATTTCCCTGAAAGAGGGCGAAGAAAATTTCATCCGCCAGGCAAAACTGATCAAACGGTACGGTGCGGCAACGGTAGTCATGGCATTCGATGAGCAGGGTCAGGCCGACAGCTACGAAAGGCGTATAGAGATCTGTGAGCGTTCTTACCGCATTTTGGTAGACGTGGTCAAATTCGCACCTGAAGACATTATTTTCGACCCCAATATCTTCCCGGTAGCAACCGGAATGGAAGAACACAATAACAACGCCCTGGATTTCTTCCGGGCTACCAAATGGATCCGTGAAAATCTTCCGGGAGCACATGTTTCCGGCGGGGTTTCCAATGTTTCCTTTTCTTTCCGGGGAAACAACCCGGTTCGGGAAGCCATGCATTCGGCATTTCTTTACCATGCCATAAAGCATGGGATGGATATGGGGATCGTGAACCCATCCATGCTGGAAGTTTACGACGATATTGACAAGCAATTATTGGAATACGTAGAAGACGTGCTTCTCAACAGAAGAGAAGATGCCACGGAACGCCTGCTGGATTTCGCAGAAAACTTCAAAGGAGAAGACAAAAAGAAAGAAGTTTCCCTGGAGTGGCGAAACGCCCCGGTGAACGAACGTTTAGCGCATGCATTGGTAAAGGGAATTGTGGATTTCATCGATGAAGACGTTGAAGAATGCCGGCACCAGTTTCCCCGGCCAATCATGGTCATCGAAGGTCCGCTGATGGACGGAATGAACATCGTCGGTGATTTATTCGGCAGCGGGAAAATGTTCCTTCCCCAGGTAGTAAAATCTGCACGCGTCATGAAAAAAGCCGTTGCTTATCTTCTTCCGTTTATCGATGCTGAGAAAGACGGAAAATCCTCATCGGCAGGAAAAGTGATCATGGCAACCGTAAAAGGAGATGTGCACGACATCGGTAAAAACATTGTTGCAGTGGTCTTAAGCTGCAATAATTACGAAATCGTGGATCTCGGCGTAATGGTCCCTGCTGAAAAGATCATCCAGGCAGCAATCGATGAAAACGCCCATGTAATCGGGCTAAGCGGATTAATCACGCCATCCCTGGACGAAATGGTACACGTTGCCAAAGAAATGGAACGCGCAAACCTTTCCATTCCTCTTTTGATCGGAGGAGCTACAACTTCCAAAGTACACACAGCCGTTAAGATCGAACAGAATTACCATAAAGGTCAAACTGTCCACGTATTGGATGCTTCCCGTTCGGTAACCGTAGTAGAACAATTGCTGGGACACAAGAAAGAACAGTTTGTCAAAGACGTACAGGCAGATTATGCAAGAGTCCGTGAGCACCATGAAAAACACCGCGGAGCAAAGCAGGTATTGAGCTATGCAGATGCATTAAAGAATAAACTGGTTTTGGAATTCAATTCCGAGACCATCAAAAAACCCCGTCAATTGGGAGTCCGGGTTATTGAACAACAGGATTTGGCGGAATTAGTTCCCTATATTGACTGGACACCGTTCTTCCAAACCTGGGAACTGCATGGAAAATATCCGCGCATTTTGAAAGACGAAGTTGTTGGAAAAGAAGCTACGCAGCTTTACGAGGACGCTCAGAAAATGCTGAAGCAGATCGTGGACGAAAAATGGCTGACTGCTAAGGCAGCTTACGGTATATTCCCGGCAAACAGTATAGATGACGATATTGAGATTTACTCAGATGAGCAGCGTACTTCGGTATTGGGAATTCAACATTCATTGCGCCAGCAGACGAAAAAAGCAGCCGGACAACCCAATCTTTCATTAGCCGATTTCATTGCGCCGAAAGAAAGTGGAATGATCGATTATCTTGGAGCCTTTGTCGTTACAGCCGGTCACGGAATCGATGAACATGTGAAACGTTTCGAAGCAGATCACGACGATTACAATTCCATTATGGTTAAAGCCCTTGCTGATCGTTTAGCGGAAGCTTTCGCTGAATACCTGCACGCAAAAGTGAGACGAGAAACCTGGGGTTATGCGAATGACGAAACGTTGGACAACGACGCATTGATTGCCGAAGAATACAAAGGAATACGTCCTGCACCAGGTTATCCGGCATGCCCCGACCACACTGAAAAACCAAACCTTTTCAAACTTTTAAACGCGGAAGAACTAAGCGGTGTTTCTTTAACCGAGACGTTAGCTATGTGGCCGGCAGCATCCGTTTCGGGGTGGTATTTCGCACATCCCGACTCCAAGTATTTCGGACTGGGGAAAGTAACTATAGATCAGGTAGATAACATTTCTTCAAGAAAAAATATGGATGTAAATGAAATGAAACGCTGGTTATCGAGCAACCTTATTGATTAATTTAGCATCTTTACAAGGAAGATTAACGATTTAATCACCTAATTGTTAGTAATTTAACAACTAAGGTTCGCTAATCTCACATTTGTGTGAACCTTGAAACTAAGCTTAATTATGCGCGTACTACTTTTTTGCCTGATGATTTCCACATTTGGATTATCACAAACACCACCCACCGCTCAATTCACTGCATCACCACTTGTTGTGTGTTTGGAACAAAGTATCCATTTCACCAGTCAATCCACGGCAGGAAGTTCGCCAATCACTTCCTATCAATGGGATTTCGGAGACGGAAATGCATCTGTCCAGCAGAATCCGGACCACGTATACAGCGCTCCCGGAACATATACCGTAACACTTACCGTTCAGGCTTCGAACGGTCAGGCCGATTTTGAGTTAAAGGCCGGCTATGTGACAGTAAACCCGAAGCCGGTTTCGAATTTCACGACCACAGCAAACGGCTGCAGTCTTCCGGTAAGCGTAACTTTCGGAAACACCACTACCGGAGCTGTTTCCTACAACTGGAATTTCGGGAATAGTCAAACGTCAACCCTTCAAAATCCTGCGGCAGTCAATTATGCCACAGCAGGCACATACAACGTCTCGCTTATTGCGACCAATAGTTTCGGGTGTAAAGACACGATGATCATACCAATCGTCATTTCGAATTTCCAGGCCGGTATAAACGCTCCGGCTACAGCTTGCCAGAATACTCCCGTATCCATTACGGATAATTCAACAGTAGGTGCCAATTCCTGGGGTTGGACTTTTGGAGGAGGTAATCCTTCCAGCTCTAACTCTCAAAACAACACCGTTACTTTTTCAACTCCGGGAACATACACCATTGGCTTAAACGCACAAAATACAAGCCTTGGCTGCTCCGGATCTACGTCGAAACAAATCACCATATTACCTACTCCGATTCCTTCGTTTACCGCAAATCCAACTACAGGATGTGCTCCGCAGGGAGTTACTTTTACAAATACAAGTCCGGCCGGAACGAATTTCCAATGGAACTTCGGCGACGGAACCACTTTTAACGGGCAAAATCCACCGGTACATAATTATACAAACAACGGTAGCTACACGGTAACACTAACCATGACCGGCGCGAACGGCTGTCCTGGAACCATTAGTTTAAATGCAGTTACCTTAAGCCCTCCACTTGCAGGTTTCACCAGCACAGACACAGCTGGATGTGAACCTCTTACAGTTACATTCATCGACACTTCTTCAACAATAGTCCCTATTACCAACTGGTTATGGACATTTGGCGACGGAACCACTTTTGTGGGACAAAATCCCCCTGCACATACATACAACCTTGGAGTTTACGATGTTTCCTTAACAATCACCACCCAAACGGGATGCCAGGGAACCGTTACTATTCCCGCATACATCGAAGTAGGGAAAGTAGACCTTGTCAACTTCACCATTGATCAAAGCCCGGAATGTGCTAAAAGATCCATTCACTTCAACAATTTATCGCAGGTATTAACTCCGCACACTCCCGATGAGGTCACGTACCTGTGGAATTTTGGCGACGGCGGGACTTCTACCCTTGAAAACCCGGACCATTCCTATTCCCAGGACACGGGTTATTTTGATGTGACTTTGATTGTTACTTTCCGTGGCTGCAGCGACACACTTACCATTCCGGATGCCGTTTATATCAAAGCACCTATCAGCAGGTTCCAGCCGGCCCAAACATTGTACTGCAATCCGGCAAGTTTACCGGTAAACGTAGCTGTGAATGATCAATCCATCATCGGAAAACTTTCGGATGATTGCGCAATGATCTGGAAATGGGGAGACGGATCAACAACCACTTTTGACGATCCTGATTTCGACGATGCCGACCTCGGATCAACTTCACACAATTATGCGAACTATGGTTCATATACCATTGAACAGGTGATTTACAATTACACCACCGGATGTGCGGACAGTACCACCCAGGTCATACATATATCGACAGTTACAGCAGGAATATTACCACCATCAAACGACTCCGTTTGTGTAAATTCTTCATTTACACTTGGCCAGAACTCCACAACCTGGGTTGATCACCCATTCGGGACCTATTCCTGGAGCATGGGAGACGGACAAATACTCACAGGACCGAATCCGAGTTATGCTTATCCGGGTTTCGGAACGTACACCATTACTTTAACAGCAACGAACAACGTGGGGTGTTCCGATAATGCAACATTCAACCCGATGATCGCCTTAGCACTTCCTTTGGCTCAAATCACCCCGGATGACAATGCCGGTTGTGCTCCTTTCCTGGTGAACTTCAGCAATGGTTCGACTTTACAGAATAACGGAGTTGCTTTATCTTCTTTCCTGTTTACTTTTAATGATGATGGCACAACACAAACAACCAATAGCGCCGGAACAGTTGTAAGCCACACTTATACAACCGAAGGAACATTCACAGCGACTCTAGTTGCTACTGACCAATTCGGTTGTGTTTCTGCACCGGCCAGCACTTCAGTTACCATAACGAAACCAACGGCACTCTTTACAATTGATTCAGTAATCTGTAACCAGGAAAATGTTACTACGGTGAATGGTTCTTCAGGCGTTGCTCCTTTGACTTACCAATGGATTGTTGATGGTTCACAGGTAAGTACCACAACGGATTATGGACATACTTACAACGAAAATCTGAACAACTCCACTTCCAGTTTCACACACGGCTATGTATTAATCGTGACGGACGCTAACGGATGTAAAGACACATCATCCAGGATATTAACCATCTCTACGCCGGTGGCAATTCCGCAATACCAATTCAGCGGGGCCGCAACAAACGCTAACGGGGATTACCTATGTCCTCCTGTTTTTGCTGATTTAACAGATGCTTCCCTGACTTATGGAGATATCACCAATTACAGCTGGATATTTGGGGATGGAAAAACTTCCGTGCTTGAAGACCCAAATAATACCTACGTATTCCCGGGTACATACAGCCTTACTTTGTCTATAACCGATGAATTCGGGTGTACTTCAGATACAACCTATGTT
>DJFP01000272.1 GCA_002432565.1 Flavobacteriales bacterium UBA5869 | reverse complement strand
ACCAAGTTCATACCCCCGTTCCAGGATTTTATCGTGAACCATTCCGAAATGCTCCATTTCTTCCTGGCAAATTTCAATCATGGCTTTTACCATGTCCGGGAATTGCGGATACTGAACGATAATTGAAATGGCATTGCTCGCCGCTTTTTGTTCGCAGAAAGCATGGTCNNTTTTAAACCTAACATAATTGAAATTTTACCGCAAATTTCGTGATTTCTTGAATTCAAATCCTAGTTTTGTTGGAATAAGTTTGCCTTCTGAATGAAGGGAATATGTTTTCTTGCCGATTCAAACGCGCCCAATGACTATCGGGAATATTGAATGCAAACAAAAACCTGCGTTCATCTGCGTTCTCTGCAGGAATAATTTGTATCAATTATTTAGAAAGATAAAATTATGAAGCTTTTGTCCTTGTTGTTTTTCGTTTGTTTAGGATTTGTGTCCAATCAGGTTTTCTCCCAAAAGAACGCCCCGAAAGTAGTTGTCGGAATTGTGGTTGATCAAATGTGCTACGATTACTTGTACCGGTTTTATCCGCAATTCGGCAAAGACGGTTTCAAGCGTCTGATGGACAAGGGGGCTCATTTCAGAAATGTGACTTACAATTATGTTCCAACTTACACTGGTCCCGGACATGCTTCTATTTATACCGGAAGTACACCAAGTAACCATGGAATTGTGGCCAACGAATGGCACTACCGCCCCTTTAACAGGGAGGTGAATTGTGTGGAAGATACAACGGTTTCAACTGTCGGTTCAACGAGCGGTTACGGAAAAAGATCACCTTATTTTTTGAAATCGAATACCATTACTGACCAGTTAAAGCTAACTTATCCAGGTTCTAAAGTGATCGGTGTTTCCATCAAGGACCGTAGTGCGATCCTGCCAGCCGGTCATCTATCCGATGGCTCTTATTGGTACGATTATGCAACGGGAAATTTTATTACTTCGACGTTCTACAAAAAAGAACTTCCGGCCTGGGTGAACCAGTTCAATGATCAAAAGCTGGTTTCCAAATATATTAGTGAACCCTGGAACCTGTTGAAAGATTCTTCCTCTTACACCTATATCAAACAAGATAATTCTCCGTATGAAGGTTTGGTAGGAGGGAAGACTAGTCCTGTTTTTCCTTACGACTTCAGTAAGGCTGCGCCAATCGACCAATACAATTTATTTACAATAACACCCGCGGCAAATACCTTCCTGACCGATTTTGCGATCAACGCACTATCCAAAGAGCAATTAGGGAAACATGCAACGACCGATTTTCTAGCGATCAGTTATTCGACCCCCGATATTGCAGGACATGCTTTCGGACCTTATTCCCTGGAAATGGAAGATATGTACTTCAGGTTGGACCAGGATTTGGCACGTTTGTTCCAAACTTTGGATAAGGAAATTGGAAAAGGACAGTATGTAGTGTTCCTGACTGCCGATCATGCGGTAGTTCCTGTTCCACAATTTTTGATAGACCATCAATTGCCGGGAGGATACCTATTTCTTCAAAATAAGATTGAGAACCTGAGAAAGGCTTGTGTTGCGAAATTCGGGAAAGACTATTTGAATACCATTGAGAATGACAATGTATACTTGACCGACAATGTTTTGGGAACAGAATTGGAACCGCAGGTAATTGCTTTATTCAAAACCGAAATCGCTCATTGGACGGAGGTAAAGCAGGTTTATACGAAGGATGAATTATTGGTTAGGACAGCTGATAACTGGCAGCAAATGATAGCTTCCGGTTATGATAAGGAACGAAGCGGAGAATTGATCTTTATCCTGCAACCAGGTTATCTGCCAAAAACAGCAGACACTCCGGGGTCACATAAAGGAACGAGTCATGGTTCTGCATTTAATTACGATACACACGTCCCGGTATTGTTTTACGGGAAAGACATTCTTCCACAGGACGTGTTTACACCTTATGAGATCGTAGACATCACAGCAACACTGGTGCATATCCTGGATGTTCAGCGTCCGAATACTGCAATTGGAAAGCCGATGATCGAATTATTTCGAAAAAATAAATAAGCGGTAGGGACGCGGAGCTGCCTTCGATTCCGCTCAGTCACCTTTTTTATCGTTGCTGACAACAATATAAGTGTGCAGTTCAATCTCTTGATTAAGAGTTGTTTATTTATTGAAAAAACAAGGTGGTTGAGCGGAGTCAAAACCACAATTTAAATTTTTTGCAGAAAATTCTTTCCATCTGCTTGCAATAATTGAAATAATGACTAATTTTGTGCACCCAAATGCTTACGCTGTAGCTCTTCATCTATGCTTAACCGCTTCGGTGGAGCAAGGTCAGCAAAGGCGCAAAGGGCGGAATTAATCGAAATTCCGAAAATTGAAATAGAATTTAGTCCGCCATGGCGGAATTAAATATGCGGATGTGGTGATCCCGATAGCTATCGGGATGGTAGACACGCTAGAAGATTCAACGGAGTTTTCGAAAAAAGAAATAGATTATTTTAGTGTTTTGCACTTAAAATATATGCGGATGTGGTGAAATTGGTAGACACGCTAGACTTAGGATCTAGTGCCGAGAGGTGTGCGGGTTCGAGTCCCTCCATCCGCACTTCAGATGGTCTCGTTGTTTGTCAATGAAGACCATTTTTTGTTTATACAGGTTAAGAATTAAAAAAAAACGGAATGAACGTAACACGTCAAGAAGTTAATGCAGAAACAGCATTGTTAACAGTGCAGGTTTCACCGGCAGATTACCAAAGTAAAGTGGCTGCTTCTTTAGATAAATATCGCAAACAAGCGAAAATCCCGGGATTCCGCCCAGGAAAAGTTCCTATGGGCTTGATCCAAAAGCAATATGGGAAAGGTGTTTTAGCTGAAGAAATGAACAAATTGGTTTCCGACGCTTTGTACGCATATGTTCAAGAAAATAAATTAGAAATCCTTGGAAACCCGATCCCGAAAGAAGGATCTGAAGTAAAAGGAGATTTCGACAATCCCGGTGATTTTGAATTCGTTTATGAAATTGGGTATTCTCCGGCTATCGATTTGAAATTGACCAACAAAAGCAAATACGATTACGTTCAGGTGAAGATTGATGATAAGCTGATCGATCAGCAAATCGATGATTTACGCCGTCGTTACGGAAAAATGACTTCTACCGATGAGGTGAATGATACGGATATGATTTTGGCTCAATTCGTTGAGTTGAATGAGGATGGTTCTATCAAAGAAGGTGGAATTATGCATTCTTCAACAACCTCTATGGAGTTTATTGAAGACAAGAAGGTGAAAAAATCATTGGTTGGTAAGAAAGTAGGAGACAAAGTAACTGTTTCTGCTTCTGCAATAACACGCGGTGACAGTGATAAAGCTGCCATGCTTGGAATTAAGCCGGAAGAACTGGCAAACCACACCGATTCTTATCAAATGACGATCAACGACATCAAACGAATGGAGTTGGCTGAATTGAACCAGGATCTATTTGACAAATTGTTCGGTGAAGGAGCTGTTTCTTCTGAAAAAGAATTGCGTGAGCGTATTGCAGCAGATTTGAAGAACATGTTTGCAAATGACTCTGATCGTTTGTTGACACGTGAAGTTTACCGTGATTTAGTAGAAAATACACCTGTTAATCTTCCGAATGATTTTCTGAAGCGCTGGATCCAGCTGTCAAACGAAAAGCCGATCACTATCGAGCAGATTGAAGCAGACTATGACAGCTACGCGAAAGATTTGAAATGGCAGTTGATCCAGGGACATATTTTCAAAGCAAACGATATCAAATTGGACAACGCTGAAGTAATCGAATTTACAAAAGGACTGATTGCAAACCAGTTTGCGCAATACGGAATTCCTGCTCCCGAAGATGCGGAATTGACAAAACAAGCTGCCGGTGCATTGCAGAACCGCGAGGAAGCAAACCGTATTTACGACATGCTTGCGGAAACAAAATTGACACAATACTTCAAGGATACCGTGAAATTGAACTCGAAAGAAATTTCTTACGACGAGTTTGTTGAATTGGCATCTAAGTAATTTATATCTGATTAAAAAATGGGGCGTCTCGGTTTAACCGGGACGCCCCATCGTTTTTTATACTAATTTTAGTTCATGAACAATATGTTGGCTCCATGGGTTATTGCAGTAGTGTTAATCGCTTATTTTGCATTACTTATTTTGATTTCATTTCTGACTTCACGAAATGCAGATTCCGATTCGTTTTTTACCGGTAATAAACAAAGTCCCTGGTATTTGGTTGCTTTCGGAATGATCGGAGCATCCCTTTCCGGGGTAACGTTCATTTCGGTTCCCGGCAAAGTTGCCAGTGAAGGAATGGCCTATTTCCAAATCGTCCTGGGTTATGTGATCGGCTATATTGTCATTGCACAGGTATTGATGCCGCTGTATTACCGCCTGAACGTCACTTCGATCTACCAATACCTCCAAACCCGTTTTGGGATTGTCAGTTATAAAACCGGAGCAGGGTTCTTTATTTTGTCGCGCACTCTGGGATCCGCAACACGCCTATACCTGGCAACGGAAGTTTTGCATTTGTTTTTATTTAAGGACTTGGGCGTGGCCTATTGGGTTACAGCCTTAACAACTGTAGCATTGATCTGGGTTTATACTTTTAAGGGAGGAATAAAGACCATCGTCTACACGGATACTTTTCAAACCGTTTTCCTGGTCAGTGCGGTCATCATTTGTACAGTCATCATATCCAATGCGCTCGGAGTTAACTGGAGCGGCTTGTATGCAAAAATAGCTGCAACCAAAACATCGGGAAATTACTCCATGTCGCGTATCTTTTTCTTCGATGATCCAAATTCACCGCTGTATTTTTACAAACAATTCTTCGGAGGAATGTTCCTGGCTATTGCCATGACCGGTTTGGATCAGGATCTGATGCAGAAAAACCTGACCTGTAGGAATATCGGAGAGGCTCAAAAGAACATGTATTCATTTACAACAGTGTTAGTCATAACGAACTTTCTATTCCTGCTTCTGGGAGGTGCATTGTATGTTTATGCCAACCACTTTCAAATTGATTTACCGGTGAAAACAGACCATACTTTTCCTACGCTGGCATTGAATAATTTTGGAAAAATTGCCGGAATTTTCTTCCTGTTGGGAATTACGGCTTCTTCTTATGCTTCTGCGGATAGTGCCCTTGCTGCATTAACTACCGGTTTTTGCATAGATTTTCTACATTTTGAACGCAGAACAGAGGCCCGGAAACAACGAATTAAACTTTTTGTTCATATTGGTTTTTCGATTTTATTTTTAGCTATTATTTTGGCTACTAAAACCTATGTTGATGCAAATCCAAAAACAGATCTTATCGGATTGATTTTGACCATAGCGGGCTATACTTACGGGCCATTGCTCGGATTGTTCACCTTTGGGATTGTATTAAAACGCAAATTAAACGAATGGCTGGTTCCAATTGTATGTATTATTATTCCTTTGGTCTGTTATTACGTAAGTCAGAACATGCCGCTATGGACAGGAGGTGTAATAATCAATAAGGAAATTGTCGGAGGATATCGTTTTGGGAATGAGCTGTTGATCCTCAACGGATTGTTGACATTCATTGGCCTGTGGCTCATTTCAAAACCGGGAAGAACCGTTGAGAAGGCTCAAAATGTTCAAACAGTTTAATGGCAGAGATGCAAATGATTGCTTCCGGGAAATAATTTCCTGAAAAGAATTAAAGGTTTTTTAACCCGGATATCTCATCCCGCATTCTGATATCGAATACCTTTGAATATGATTCAAAAAACAAAAGCATTTCTCTTTGACCTCAACGGCACCATGATTGACGACATGGGCTTCCATTTAAAAGTCTGGAACAAAATCCTGAACGATGATCTGAAAGCAGGTTTAACTCTTGACCAGGTGAAACAGCAGATGTATGGTAAGAACCACGAATTGCTCGACCGCGTTTTTGGAATTGGAACCCTGAGTGAAGAAACGATTCGTATTTACTCTGGAAAGAAGGAAGCCCTTTACCAGGAAATCTACCGACCTCATTTGGCACTGATTCCCGGACTGGAAGAATTCCTCCGGAAAGCAGGTCAATTCGGCATTCCTTTAGCTATTGGTTCAGCTGCTAATCGCTCAGCCATTGATTTTGTGGTAGATAACCTGTCTATTCGTTCCCTTTTTGGTGGAATTGTGGGTGCAGAAAATGTGATCCAAAGCAAACCGAATCCCGAAGTCTTTTTGAAATGCGCGGAATTATTGGGAGTGGAACCGGAATCCTGTATTGTATTTGAAGATGTTCCGAAAGGAGCAGAAGCGGCTTTGAATGCAGGCATGAAAGCGGTGATTATTACCACCACACATGCGGAAGAGGAATTCGCTCACTATCCGAATGTGCTCTTCTTTGTCAAAGATTACAACGATCCCCGCCTCGAAGAATTATTTTCATAATTCGGCATTCGGCACTCGGAATTCGGAATTAGAATAACTATCTTTAATTTAACAAATAGCATTACCATGAACATCATTCTGCACGATAACGAATTGCATCTGCGTTTTGCACCGCTTACACTTACACGACCTGTTGGTGATCTGAGAGTGGGAATTCTGACCAATAAAGAACGATGGGAAAAATGGATTCCGGAAGCAACTGTGTCATTTGAGACGGAAAAGTATATTTCCAAGAAGTTTCCGAGGATATCCGGTAAAGCAGATATTGAGGTCAATGCGGCCATTATTCCAACCGAAGCAATTGCTGCGGCAGTGGTGTTTTTGGAAGACAATCAAATCCTGGTTTCCGGGGACACCTGGATTGCCAGAAGAGGAACAGGAAAAGAAAAGATCAAATGGACAGAGCAGCATCCGCTGGAGTTGACCCAGCGCTGGGATTTGTTCCAAATGAACGATGAAATTTTAGTGGCAGACTATTTTCTGCTTACAGGAGGAAGAGAATCTCAATACATTTCAAATTCAAATACCATTATCGGTGATCCTTCACTAGTCTTCCTGGAAGCAGGTGCATCTGTTGAAGGATCGTTTTTAAATACAACTGCCGGACCAATTTACATTGCAGCTGATGCGGAAGTAATGGAAGGATCCATGATTCGCGGACCATTTTCACTGGGAGAACATGCGGTAGTAAAAATGGGGGCTAAGATTTATGGAGCGACCACAATCGGGCCGTTTTGCAAAGTCGGAGGAGAAATTTCGAATTGTGTATTCCAGGCTTACTCCAACAAAGGCCACGACGGATTCTTAGGGAATTCCCTGGTGGGTGAATGGTGTAATTTCGGTGCGGACAGCAACACATCCAATTTGAAGAACAATTACTCCATGATCCGGACCTGGTCGTACGAACAAGGAACCGAAGTGGAAACCGGCCTGCAGTTTATGGGTGTTTGTATGGGGGATCACAGTAAATGCGCCATCAATACCATGTTCAATACCGCAACGGTAGTTGGAGTTTCATGCAATATTTTCGGCGGGGAATTTCCCAAAAAATTCATACCATCTTTCTCCTGGGGCGCCGTAAACGGAACCGATCTTTTCGATCTGAGAAAAGCAAAAGATGCGGCAAATGCCATGATGAACAGACGTGGTTTGGAACTAACAGAAGGAGATCATTACATGCTGGATTACCTGGCTAAGCATGGAGGGTAGATCAATACCTCACCTTCACCGCTTCGTGCTTTAAACTTCTGAACCCATCCTGAGACTGATACTGGATCAGGTATTCGTATTCGTTGCTGATCGAAACGGTTTTGTCGGCGTATTTCATGGCTGGAACGTCGGCACTTGAAACAGTTGCAATCAGGTGAAAAGATCCTTCGCTTTTTTTCCGGTAAATAAAGTACTGGAAAACTTCTGTTTGTGGTTTCATCCAGGATAAATCGACTGCTTTTGTACTTCTGTTCGGAGATGCCTTTACATTCATAAGTGCGGCTCTGAAACCTGGTTCAATAAAAAGGCTTCTTGATTTGGAACTGGTATGATTATTCGATTGGTCAACTGCCAGAATCGAGTAACTGACATCTTTTGAAAAGGTGAAGGTTGAATCCCTAAAATGACTGAACTCGTCTCCTTTCCATACTAATAACGTATCTGTTTTTAAATCGGTTTTCCGCAATAAATACGATTTTTCCACATCTTTCGACGTAGAATTCTGCCATTCCATATCAATTTGAATCCCTACTTTTCGAAGTGAGATCAGAAATGGTTCGGAAGGTGGGATAGTGTCCGGTTTAACAACCAGAACGGTGTCTGAATTGGGGCTGTTGTTGTAGTTTTTATCAACTGCTACGGCAAAATAGTAAATTTCGTTCGTTAAAGTATTCAGGTTTAAAGTGTCGAGAAACAATGTACTCAATTGCAGGCTGGTTGTTCTCTCTACAAACTCCTCTGTTTTTAAATTGGCACGGTAAACACGGTATCCAAGCAGGTCATTGTCTTTTGGTTTGGTCCAGGTTAAAGTGACATGCCCCAGGGAATCAATAATTCCCTTGAGATTGGAGATTGCCGCCGGTGGTTCCTGGTCAAGCGTAAAATAATAGTAAGGAGTAGAATAGGCCGTATCGTTGTCGGGTGAAAATGCGAATACCTTGAAGTAATTGCGGTCACCGGACGGAAGCAAAGAAGTTGTTTTGAATTGGACCTTTGTTTCGTTGGGTTTCAGGAAACGCTCCTCAACCACGGAATAATTGGTCAGTAAGCTGTCAGAGCGCATTAGAACAAGCCGGTTGACCAAAAGAGGCAGGGAATCAATGTCTTTACTGATGCTGACCATGATTTCCCGGTCGTATCCTTTTGACTGTACAGTATCGATATTCACAATTGCATTGACAAGCTTCGGAAGGTAGATTTTTACTTCATTGCTGTATTGGCCCTTTATTCCAAAATAGTTGATACCGTAAATTTTATACGTGTAAGTTTTTCCCTGTTGTAATTTCTCGTCTCTGTAGCTGGCCAAACGATCCGTTTTTTCGGTGTTGGTCTTGAAGTTGACAAAGGGAGATACCAGGATCTTTTCGAATTTTCCGTTATCAATCTTACGCTCGATTTGAAAGCCCAGGTATTCTGAAACAACCGAATCGGCGTTCCATGAAATAGTTGCTGTTTTTTTGCGGTCGACTTTCCCGGTTAATTTTGGAACTTCGGCAAGTTTGGAGGTTTTGTTTTCAATGATTTGGATGACAGGATCATATCCTTTGATTTCTACTTTGACTGCAAATGGTTGTCCGCCTTTTGGTCTGGAAATCCCGATCATTAAGTCGGAAAGCAGATTCATTTCAAAGGAAAGGGAAGATTCCAGGCTGGCAATGGTGAATGCATAATCCTGTGCTTTTTTGTCATGGCTCATTGCCGTTTTAATTCCAAGCTGTATTTCATGGATTCTATCCAGTTTTTCATTGGATAAATCCCACTTGTCCCATTTTTTTACAACGGGTTCCAAATCTATTTTCTGACCATTTGTAAAATCAGTGCGGTCATTTTCTGCAGAAATAGTCACCCTGACACCATTTTCTAAAATGCTGTTGAACATTTGAATGTCTTTCGGCACCCATTTAATAAAAGCAGAATCTTTGGTAATGTGGCTGATAACCGGGAACGTGCTGTTGTTTTGAGAAATCGCAAAACCATGTATGCAAATTACGCTTGTAATAAGTGATAGATATCGTAACATTCTTTTAATTGATAATTTGACAGTCGTTTCCTATTTCTATATCTGCCTGGAAATCCAGATTAATGATTCCGAGTAGTTTGACTGAAAATCCGACAGCTCCGTAGACAAATGTAGGTTTTGGCAATCGACCCTGAAGCAGGGCGGCGGCGTCAATTGAAGCGACCGAATATTCTTTTTTGAGTGTACCGTCATCTTTGTAGTGGCGGACACCCATACCGCCGCTCAGCCAGGCATAAACCTGTCCCATGAGATACCAATTATTGAATCCGACTTTGCTTGTGGAACCCGAGCAATGTGCCGTTGGACTCAGTTTGAACATGGTGATATCAAAACCTGCACCAACACTGGCATAAGCATATCCTCTCCAATTCGTTTCTTTCGGGAATTCCCCTCCGAAATTTGCGGCAATCATCATTCCGGTAGCAAATCCGTTTCCGGTGCTCACGGCACTCATATCTGTACTGATAATAGGGCTTGAACTAACAAGATTTGTTACGTAGGACGGCGGAGGCGGCATCGGGTCGATCTGCGTTCCGATCATGAAATAGGTATTCGCTGTAAACAGGTTTAATACTTCAATGGTTGCCCTGTTCGACGGGCGGTTTAACCAGAAATACCAATCATGTTTGTCAATGTGGATCTTTAAATTACAATTTCCCTGGAGAATTCCCGGAACAATGGCAAGTGCGTCTACTTGTGCATCAAACACTTTTTCAACGTTGTCGTAGTTTACGGAAATAGCACCTTCTACTTTAGTGCAGTTAGCACCTCGCTCTGAACGTTTTACGAGCATAGTTGCCCGCCCGAAGAAATTGATGTTGGCCAAACCTCCGTTGGCATTGAATTGGATGGAGAAAATAGCTTCGCCGTTCAGGACCGACTCTCCCGGAATGGCCACCAATGCAACACCAGCACTGAATCCTAGTCCCAGGCTGGGATCAGGTATGAAAGGTATGGCGGAAGAAGTAGGGGTGCCCTGACTTGGATTCATAGCTCCGTTAAATGCCCGGTCTAGTTTTTGGGCCGGAGTAAGTGTGCTTTTTACTCCGTATTGAACACCTCCGAAAAGATTGGTTATTAAAGCAAACTGACCGATAGGTATCGTCAGTGGTACGGAAGCATCCACGTACCAATATCGCTTTGAATTGAGTTTTCCAAATCCAACGGATACTCCGGCAAAGTCATTCATGATCGCATTGAGCTTGAATGAAATTGCTCCGAAGAACATGTCTCCGTAAACCGGGTCATCATCACGAAGAGAAAGGATTCCGTTCAATGCAAAAGGACTGGTATTAATAGACAGAGCGATATCGTATACCTTGAATTTGTCGAATTGCAGTCTTTGTCTTCCGTCTGATCCGGTAACTCTTTTTGTAATGACACCTACAAAAGTAGATGCCCCAAAAGAATTGGAATTTTCTTCGCCTCCAAGTTTTAAGCTGAGGTCTACTTTTAAGATAACATTGGATTGCGTCAGGCCAAGTTCTAGGTAATTCAGAGAGATTGGAAGCCTTGCGACTTTGTTGGGTTCTCCATCTTCGCCAATTTCGTCACTTGTCAGTGCAAATGTACCGCCGTAAATATAAGGTGCTTGCGTCCCGATGTTTAAGGATTGGAAGAGCAATTTGTTCAGTCTTGCTTTAGCTCCGTTGTAAGTCAGATTGCCGTTAAGTGTGATGTCCGGTATGAACTTCCCTGAAACAACCTGCACATGGACCATACAGTTTGGTGCCAGCTTCAGGGTGGAACTGAACATTGGAAGTTGATAGGTATAACTGTTTACTGTTTTTGCCGTGAAATCATAAATAAGCGCTGAATTATCGTTGGGTTTATAGACTCCTGCACGGTATGCAAATTCAGCATTATTTAAAGGTTCTACGCGGAGTTTTCCGGCCAGTCGACCATCTACCAGGTGGTTGTATTCGATACCCAATACCAGGGAATCGATCGAGAATCCCCAGCTGTCCATATCACCCTCTCCGACACTGAAAATACCGGTTGCAAAGAAATCTCCGGAAACACCGTTGTCGTCAATCAGAAGATCTGTTACACCAATGGTTGTTTCACCACTGCTTCTGCTTAGTTTAGGTGGAAGTTTTACGGAGAGGTTATGTGCATAAAACCCGGTCCAGTTACCGATTTCAGGATAGAGGTTTTGGGTGGCAGCAGGTAAAATAATTCCGGAAGGATTGATGGAGTCGTTGCGGTCAACGATCAGCTGGTTTACGCGGAATTCAAAATCATCCAATCCTTTCACCACAAAAGGATCCATACTGGTCTGGAACATGATTTTGGAAATATCGTCCACATTGACCTGTATGTTCGCTTTTACCTGTCCTCCGCCGGGTTTATGGATTAATTCCTGGCTAAAAAGGATATCGGCGTTAATGTTAGCCCGCTCGTAACCATTGCAGCCCCATTGGATATAATTTGTTCCGTCGCCTTTGAAAACAATGCTGTTCTTTGGTCCCAATTTGATGCGTTGGTCACCCAAAAGCTTTAAAGTGATTGGGTTTCCATTACCCCCGGGCATAACTCCTTTCGGGTTAAATGACACTCCTTTTGCTGCGAAAGCCAGCTTCCCGTAAGCACCCGGCCAGTCCATGGCCATATATACATCAAAGGTTGCTCCCTGCGGAGTAAAACGCGCCGAATCAATGCAGATCACGTAAATAATATCACCGATTTTTTTGCAAATTCCGATTGGAAGTGATGCATGATCAGTTGGAGAAAAGTTAGTAGTCTGCTTGTCAGGATTGGCCCGGATAATGGAATCCAGGGTAAGAGCCCTTATTCTGGATTGAGCCAAAGTAGCAGAGTCAGACTGCGCGTTCCCCTTGAAATTTAGGAAGATGGCGAAAAGAATAAAAAGTAGGTGTCGGGTTTGCATAGTACGAAAGTAATATTTAGATTTGAAATCGCAAACCACTTTGCATAACAGAAACTTAAACGCTACATGAAATCTAAATCATTCCTGTTCCTGGTCCTCTTATTTCATTGCTTTTCTCACGCACAAACATTGAAAAATGTAGTTGTGAATTTGGATGCAAACGGACAAGTCTTTGATATCAAGTATATCACCAGCATGCAGAAATACATTGTTGTGGGTAAGTTTTCCAGTATTCAGGGACATGCCGTGAATAATATGGCCTTACTTGATCTGAATTTCAATTATGTAAATGCAACTTTTCCAACTGTAAATGATGAAATCCGCTGTGTGGAGGTTTTTAATGCCAATATATACATCGGAGGCTTATTTACCGTAGTGAATGGTACCAGCCAGGAATGCCTCGCCCGAATGACGATCACCGCACCTGCAGTTGCAACCGACCCTTATGTGGTTGCCCATCTACCTGCGTTTCAACTTCTGAATAATTTCGCGTCGGCTTATTATGTGGCTGATATGGATCTAAATGGAAATGAGATTGTAGCGGTAGGTGGTTTTTATGATTCTTCCAGAAATTGTATCGTTGCTTTTAGTGCAAGCTCAGGAGCCCTGGTTTCTACCAAATTTACAGGTGGTTCGGGAATAGATGAGTATTATGACCAATATACCGACTATCCGATTTTTACGGTCGATAAGTTGAATAATAACTATGTGGTTGCTGGTCCGGCAATGAGAAATTATACCTATGACAATATTAGCTACCCGGACGGAACAGAAATGATGCTTTTTGATAACTCCGGAACACAGCTGACTGGGAATACGCTTCCTTCATATCATACCGTGAGTTACCCGAGTTCGACCTATCCGACACACCAGGCAAATGAAATCTCCGTTTTGAATGATAGTATCGTTCTGACTAATTTGCGTCATGGAAGTGGAGCAATGCTGCTTGGGGCCTTAAATATTGTTAATCCTGATTCCTATGAGGTATTGCATCCGGTTGCATTGACGGGCTATGCGCTGGGTAATGCAGGAATTGTATCTTATAACAAGAATTTCTACTACATCCGCAATAATACCATTGAACGTGGTTCCGTTACCGGGACAATGGGCTCCGGATCGAATTTGGCTCTTTCATTTTTGCCTTCAAACAACATTAGTTTGGGAGGTAGTTCGGCATCCCCTTCTTTGTTTGGAAAAATGCTTCAATTGACTAACAACTTCCTGATCGTTTCCAGTGATAATCTTTCAACCATAGCAGGACAGTCGCGCACAGGTTTGGCCATTATGTGCCTAGAACCGGAAGATGCGAAGAAGATGAATAACCTGTATAATATGGCTTCGCTTCCGCCCAATCCACCGCCTTTTGATCTGGATACGGTTGTCTGTGCCGGAAATATTAAAGCTTATACAGTTCCGCCCGCTAAATATGCAAATGGATACCGATGGACTTACAATGGTTCCGGTGTCAAATATTACCTGGCTAATAACCTGAGCGAAGTTCCAACAACAGCGAGCAGCTGGACAAGCCTCAACGGATCTGTAATAGTTCCTATGTCGGTTACGGCCCATAAACTATGGTTGATGTTTGATGAATCATTTACCGGTGGAGAGTTGAAAGTAGAACCTTATTCAACCTGCAATACGACAACGGATTATTTATTCTCAAAAGCGTCTACAACAACACTTGTTTTAGCACCTTTACCGGATTTGACCGTAGCAGATTCATTGATGCTGACTTGCCTGAATGATACTGTGAACTTAGTAGCTTCGTCAATTACTCCGGGAGTTAGTTTTTCCTGGTTAAATGAAAATGGAACAACCATTAATAACAGTTCCATTCAATTGACGTTGAGTGGTGTGCAATCGGTTTCGTTCCCGCGTTATTTTACTGCTACCGTAAGCCAAACTTCTGGTAATATGTGTAAAGTAAGAGACAGTGTCTTTGTAGATCGAAGTGTGATCAAACCCGAAATGATTCTGAACGGCTCCCTGCCGATTTGGAATTGTTATTCTGACTCACTGCAAATAGAAGTGATTGATACCAATTCGCTGGCTCCCGAACTTCCGGTTGTGATTTCATGGAATGAATCTTCTAATGACTTTTCGAATGCCAATCCTTTGACAATTTACAGTGATACGGCTTCCATTATTTTTATTGCGACCTATCCTTCTAACGGTTGTGTGGATACGACGCAGTTAACCTTGAGTACTGATTTAACTCCGCCAATTCAACAAATCAATGGGTTTCCTATCGGGTTTCAGCAGGTAGGAACAATAACCTGTACCAGCGATTCGTTGCTGGTCGTTTTAAGTGATTATAACTCCATCAATACGGATAATTACTGGATCTACCAGGGCGATACTTTGCCCGATTCTGTTTGGGTAACAGCTTCTGATCTGAGTTATCAGGAAGCTGATACGCTTGGAGCAAACCTGGTTACTGTGACCATTGACGAGTACCGGATTAACCCGCTCAACGGTTGTTCAACTTACGGGCCTTTGGCAGCGGTTGTGTTTGATATTCGGCAACCTGCAGTTATTGCTTATAGCGGACCTGCGAGTTTAACCTGTTCGGCTGATGAGCTGATCCTGGAACATGTTCCGACTTTCGGAATTTCCAATCAGGGATGGCTTCTTGCGAACGGAACTTCTAACGGTGCAGATACACTGGTGGTAAGCGGGTCCGGAGAATTCTATTACCAGGTGGAGGGAACAAACGGCTGTTTAGTTACAGATACGGTGCAGGTCCAGCAAACGAACGAATTACTCTTTGCTTCTGCGATGGATACGCTGGTATGTCCCGGAACTCCATTTACGATGAGCGCTGTTGCAATAGGTCCGGGAACCATGACTTATTCGTGGTCTGATGGAACTCAGGCAATCACTCCGAATGGTATCGGTGGAGAAGATTCTGTTTTCATTGTCCAGGCAGAGAACGGACAAGGCTGTGTGGGAGTTGATACCCTGATGGCACACATCACCTCTCCGATCAGCGCAACTTTTGAAGCCTTTTCTTCCTGTGGAAGCGGTGGTTTTATCCAGGTCGATTCAATCTACGGTGGAGCAGCCGCAGATCTTTCGGATTATTTGTTTGCCTTTAACGGAGGTGCTTACTCCACGAATTACAATTTCCCGGTGAACCAGATTGCTACCTATCCGCTTTTGATTAAGGATACACTGGGTTGTGAATATGCATTCACGACAGAAATTACAGGAGTCATCCAGAATCCCGGGGTGGACTTCCTGGTGTCAACTTACAACCAGGTGGGAGATACGATTGTTCTGGTCAATATCTCCGACTTCTCCGATTTCGACGGTGTGTTCTGGACTTTTCCTGCCGGTGTGGAAATGATTAGTTCCTACGATTCCATTGCAATTTTTACAGCTGCGGATAGCGGCTGGTACCAAATCCAGTTTACCGGTTTCCTGATCGACACAGCTGCAAACCCGGCTGACACCTGCTTTTATTCCTTCGATAAGTATGTTTACTTCGGTAATTTCGCTATGAATTTCGGAGATTCGACAGTTGATAACAGTATCAGCAATGTACAGCTTTATCCGAACCCGATTTCGGCAAACCAAAGTCAAAACGTTACACTGAGCTTTAATATCGCAGGTCAGCAGCACTATGAAGTGATTTTTACCAGCAGTTTGGGAGAAGTTTTGAATTCCATTTCGGATGAAGGGACCGCGGAAGGCGATATTGTAAAAACATATAATCTGCCTCCATTAGCTTCGGGAACTTACCTGATCCACATTTTAGCCGAGTATGGTGCTGCACAAATTAAACTGATTGTGCAATGATGAGAGCGTTTTTTTGTTTTTGCTTCCTATTGCCTGTCCTTGCGTTTTCCCAAAACCTGGATAAGATCGGTAAAAAAGGAATGATGAAAGTTTCCGGTGGATTGAACTTTTCTTCGAATTTGAATCAGGCCTACGGAAAGACGCTGGCCAGGGATCCGTTTTCCTGGGTAGTTGGTGGAAATGTAACCTTTTCGGTGCTTGATTTCTCCATGCCTTTCACATTTTCGTATACCAACCAGGGCGGGAATTTCACACAGCCCTTCAATATAACGGCCCTGCATCCGACTTACAAGAAGATCAAAGGACATGTGGGAGTCATTTCCATGTCGTTTTCACCTTACACACTTGCCGGACTGAACTTTGCAGGCGCAGGACTGGAATACACGCCGGGTAAATGGAAGATCCAGGGTTTTGGCGGAAGACTGAAGAAACAAGTGGCTTTTATTCCGGAGATCAACAACATTGAAACAATGGCCTACAGAAGATGGGGCGGTGGAATTTCTGTCGGCTATGAAGACAAAGGTTATGGGGCTACTTTTATTTTGTTGAAAGCCTCCGATCAGCGTACTTCATTGGCAGTCATTCCAAACAGCGCAACCATTACTCCAATGGACAATATCGTGGCGTCTTTGGCCTTAAAAGGAAAAATCGGGAAATCGATCCTGATGATGGCGGAATATGCATCCAGTATTTTGACGCGCAACACGGAGCTCACGGAAAAGATCGAACGCAAGACCTATGCAAAAACCATGTCGCCGCTTGTAAACGGAAACCAGTCTACGATTGCTTTCGGGGCTTTCAACGGGTCGATCAATTATCAGTACAAGGTGTTCTCCATCGGGGCGAAATACGAACGGATTGATCCGGGATACACGACACTTGGGGGTATGTACTTCAACAACGATTTGGAGAATATTACGCTTACACCGGCAATTGCACTTTTCAGGGGGAAACTGAACATCAATATCAATACCGGAGTTCAGCGCAACAACCTGAATAATCTGAGCGCCAATGAAATGAAACGCTGGGTAGGAACGATTGCCCTTTCAAGTATGCCTTTCAAAAACTTTACGGTTTCCGGAAATTACTCGAATTTCTCTTCGTTCTCGAAACGGAACCCTGCTTCGGATCCTTTCTACAATCCGGTCGGAGATACGTTGAACTTCTACCAGATCTCTACGAACGCAAGCGGAAGTATGTCTTACAATTTTGGGAAGAAACGTAAAAGCACTTTGATGTTGAACGGGAATTATTCCGTGAGCGAAAACATTACCGGACGCCTGGAAGATGCAGCCGCTTTCGGCTTCAATGTTTCGGGAGCGAACCAAACCGGTCCTGTAACGGTATTAACCGGGATGTTCGGTCATACACTTTCTTTTGAGAAATCGAAATCTTCATTGGGCTGGACAATCAACGGAAGCCAGTCGCGTGCTATGAGCAATGAAAACCTGTATTTCGGTCCGGGAGTGAATTACTCGAAACCAATTTTGAAGTGGATCAATCTCACCACAGGACTTACTTACAATCAGAATTACACGAATTCAAAGCTTGCCAACCACGTCATGAATACGCGGGTCGGACTTTCGTTCAAGCCTACCTGGTGGGACAAAAAATTCGGTTCGTTGAACTTTTCAATGAACGGAAGTTTGGTAAATCGGTTTGCAGTTGCCAAAACCTCCAAAAACCAGGGAGACATTGCCCTTATTTTCAATCTTAACTACGGATTCTAATGCGTAATTACTTTTTCCGAATAAAATTTCGTTTACTCTTTTTGCTCTTGCTTTTTGCCGGATCAGGAATCCATGCACAGGTTTATCCGGTTCAGGTAACCGTTGTACCGACACCGCCTCACCGTAACTATTTGAATTCATTTTCCGAACAGGGTGCATTGAATGTGTTCCTGACCCTGACTGATTTCAATTCAGGACCGATTTCCGTGAAACTGAAAATGGAACTGAACGGTCCGGGATACCAATTTCGGTCACTCCCGAATAACCTGGTGTATGTCCTGAATCCGGGACAGCCTGTACAGGTTCCCATGGAAGACCTGGCGGTGTTCTTCAGTTCTACCGGTCAATCGCTGAATTTCAATTCTGCCAAATTGCCCGAAGGAAATACCTCTATCTGCATTGATGTCGTTAAAAACCAAAGCGGTGAAGTGCTTTCCCAAAATGGCTGCGGTTACTTTTACATGGGATACGGTCAGCCTGCATCTTTGCTTCAGCCAGCTTGTAATGCTACTGTTCAGATTCCTGCAGGATACCCGGCTTCTACCGATTTACGGACACTTCCTTTGCAGTTCAATTTCATTCCGGCACTTGCACCGATCGGTTTGCAGCAGGAAGTTGAAAATACGCTGTATATCTACAATTGGCTTGGAACAGTAAATACCAATCCTCCTCTTACACCGAATGGCCTGGCTTTGGCTATGGATCCTATTGAGCTTGGTCCAATTACGGCTCACACGCTTTTACCGATCAATAATCAGCTCATTGTGGGGCAGGAATATGTTTGGTATGTGAAGACCAGCCTGAACGGTTCTACGAATCAGTTCCAGAATGGCGGCTGGTCGGCTCCGTGCAAATTTAAGTACGGTGCAACTCAGTCTGTTGAGGAAGCCCTGGCTAACGGACTTTCCGTGGAGTGGGTAGACCTGGTTTCCAATTCCGAATCCAAAGGAACGGGAACCTGGAAAGTGGTGAAAGAGGATCCGAACTCATCCGCTACGTTCAACCAGTTTATTCTAAAATACCGCAGAAAAGTTCCTGCCGGTCAGCAGCCCTTCGAGTGGTTCTCCGATACAGTCAACGATTTGAGCAAGGCCATTTACCAGCTGGAACCTGCAACGACTTACGAAGCCAGTGTGGCAGGACGTTTGGGGAGTTTTGTTTCCGAACCTACCGAAATACGCACGTTCACTACAGCTCCGCCAAGAACTTATAGTTGTGGAGTAGCCAATTTCCCGGGAAGAGCAACCGCATTCCAGCCTTTGGAATACGCAGATCCGGGTATGAAAGTCAAGATCGGGATGTTCCAGCTGGAATTTGTTTCCGTTCAGAATACCGGTCAGCCCGGATATTTTAGTGGAACCGGTTTGATTCCGGTAGATTTCCTCTTCGGAGCGGAAGCACGGGTGAAGTTTGACAACCTGAAGATCGACAAGGAATACGATGTGTGGGAAGGAACGGCCCATGTGATCACTGATGGACTGGATGCCTGGCTGGAAGATCAGTATCAGCAGTTCCAGGACCCGATCTTTGTGAACGGAACGGTTGATTCAGCCTATGTTTCCGACTCCATTGCGCACGTGATCATTGATGGTGTGGATACGACATTTACCTTCCCGTGCGCCACTTGTCCGGTGATCATCAACGATGTGGCCGGGAACCAGGTTACTATTTATCCGAACGGAACGGTGATCTGGAGCAGCTACCTGGATGTATCGGGTGAACAATTGAACGTTCCTGATACCGAAATCGGTGTGTTTGAACAGCATGCCCAGGAAACCGGTGGATTTGATCCTTTCGAGCACATCGAATGGAACGCGAATTATGAGATTATCCGTACTTCGAATGCTGTCAATTATTTCGTAGCCAATAAGTCCGTGAAGAAAGGACAGCCCGACAAAGTTTCCCTGAGTGTTCCGGAAAACAAGTACACAGCTACTAATGTGCAGCTTTCCTGGGCCGGGCTTGCAACGCCTTTGGCACCAACTTCAAGTTCTGTTTCGAATGGAAAAAGGTTGTTCGTATTCGATTTACCGGCATTCAATGATGATGACGAATTTGCCATTTATGCAGTTTCCGATAATCTGAAGATCGGGAAGCTGAATGTGGTGGTTTATGAATTGGAAACTAAGAATGTGGTTATCGTTCCGATAGCATCAACGTCTGTTACAGCTGCGAATCTTGAAACATATTTGGATAAAGTATATGGAGGAGCTGGGTTTGATTGGAGTGTTCGAATGGAACAGAGTTTTGTGCCGGATAGTGTTTCATTAGCAGAAACTATTTTAGTGAGTGAAACAACTCAGCTTCAGAAGTATTCCGAGCAAATGAAGCGAATCAGGAAATCTTACTTTTCCACTCGTGAGGAAGAATCAAATACCTATTATCTTTTTGTAGTGAATGCTCTGGCAGATAGTGCAGGAAATCAGGTAAATGGTTATACTCCGCGTGGAAAGATGTTAGGGTTTATTGCCCAATCGTCTACATTGGATGTTTATGCACATGAATTAGGGCACGGCTGTGGGCTAGCTCATACCTGGTTTGAAAATGGGCCTGCTTTAGGGCATACAAGAAATTTGCTGGATTATTCAGATGCCGATTTGACGCAGCTGAACCTGGTAAAATGGCAATGGCATGATTTACGTAATCCGTCTTTCCTTCCAAGTTTTTGGGATGAAACAGAAGACGCTGAAGTTGCCGGGGGGACCGTTTATTATTACGATGTTTTGGTTGAATCTGATGGCAATGGAGGAGATAGAATTGTAAGAAGAAGTTATTGTGCTAATAAGCCATACATTAAGAATGGAAATGCTAATTGTGTTGGTCAGCCTGTTGATTATATCACGGGAGTCAATAAGTATTGGAAGTATGTTAATGGAGTCAAACAGGTTATTTGGTATGAGCATTTCGGAAAAGTATTCTTTGTAAATGAGATTGTTAATTGTGATGGGGAAAAAGTACGTTTCGGTGAGCACTACGGAAGCAATACTTTAAAATATTATCACGACGATCCGGGAAAAGCAGCGCCGGGAGTTTATGAAGTTAGGCCACTTTATCTTTCTGGCAGACCTGAACCATATCGTTACGAAGTAAGAAACTCAAAATTACTTCCTGTAATTAATCATTTGGATAATTACGAGGGAGAATACAAAATGAATATTTTCTTGAATGATTTGGAAGTTTCCAATGATTTCAGAGCACTGTATAAAAAATATCAGGCAAAGGAATTGAGTTATGAAGAATTGGTATTGTTCTTCCACAATCATCCTAAGTACCGATATGATCCGCTTTGTTTCAATACGGCACAAAAACAGGCAGAAGCGTCTCATTTTAAAGGCGGAACTAATGATCCGGAAACTGGACGGTATCATCCCCCATCCGCTTCTAATTGGTACGTGGAAAATATGCCTGTATTCTATATGGGAAATTCCCCACTAGGAAAAAGTGGATACGAAGCAGGACTTGCCGTCCATCCGATTATTAAGAATGGAGACGTATATACCCGGGAGACAATTAATATCCAGGCTTCCAGCACTTCTCAGGCAACATCTTATAGTATCCATAAAGCAAAAGGAGTAGATAATTGCCACCATAGTTTACAATCCGTCGATCAGCAAATTGACTGGGTTAAAGTAACACTGGATAATTTGGCAGAGCATGACATTGAGGATATTGTTAATTACATTTCTACAAAAGGTTATTGCATGCTTTATGACCTGGAGCTTCCATACCGTAAGAAGTTATTGAAAGCAATGGCTGATGACGACGGAAGTTGGGTGATGAATAATCAAAACATGCTTTCACTGGTTTGGAGAACGGCAGAAGGTCCGGATGAGGTTGAAATGCTTGATTATTTGGTGGAAAATGTAGACTTGTTGAAGAAGTTATTTGCAAGTCTGGAAGATACCTGGGAACCGGATGATACGGATTTAAATGCCTTGAAACGTTTCTTTACCAATGTAAGTACGGATCTGAATAAGTATAAGATTGCTAAGTATCCACAATCAGGGTCGTTTTTCGAGAAATCCTTTTCTTCAGACGGTTATGTAGATCCTCTTCGACCAATTACCACGCAACCGGAAATATATACGGTTAAGTTTGCTTCGGTTGATATTCCTGTTGTATTAGGAACAAAAGGTATCGCAAATGAACTTGTTCTGGGAAAACTGGATCTTGGACCGAATACGGAACAGTTAACCGCATATGGATATAATTCAGGAATCAAACTCAAGACATTTAGCGAACAGACGGATAATAATATCGAATTAGATGATGATGGAAAAATAGCGATAACTCAGGACATCGGGATCTATGAATATTATGACGGACTTTACTTTACATCCGAAGGTAATTACAATGGCGATAATGAGATCTTCAGAGTTTATTCGACTTATACCCTTGAACCTTACGATTATATTACAGTTGTAATTGCTGAGAATTATGGGATGGCTAATTTCAATAAAGGAGATATCATCCAAATGCCTGCAATTTGTGCGTTGCTCATTCAACAAGCAATCGATAATCAGCAGTTTGATGAAGGTTTCCGTGTTGTAACGGATATTGCCGAAGTTGCCGCAGGAATGGTTGCGATTGCATCATCACCGGTAACAGGAGGTCAATCAATAGTAGCCTACGTTTCCATTGTTGGTTCAATTAAAGCGTCGGTAGATTTGGCAGTTTTCTCTACTCAGTACGGGACAACGTCGGAAGAATATAATTCGGAATTCTATAAAAACTGGCAGGTTATTTCGACTGTAGTGGATATTGCAGATGGAATCGTAAATCTTCCTGGATTAATAAAGGGAGGAATTAAAATAGGAGGTAAATGTTACAATCAGTTTAAAGGAATTGCCTTGGCAATTGCCCTTAACAGAAGTGTCAAAGTAACCAATTTGGCCGATAATGTGGCTGATATCAGTAAGTCTACGAAGGCAAGAACGATGTCTTACGCACTTCGCACAGGGATTACTTATGCTGATGCTTATAAATTCGTGAATAGCCTTCTAAATTGGAGTAAATACAAAAAAATAGATACTTGGCTTAGAAATATTGGAAATGTTGTTAGGAGAACGGAGATTGAAAACATACTTGTAAATTGGAGTGATGAATTGCTCACTAAATTAGATAACATACCTGATAGAAACCCAAACTTTTTATCGCAAGTTGAAACAACCCCAAGCATTTTGAATCACTTTGAAGAAGGATCTAAAATAATATCCAATAAATCTTCAAACTTAAAGGCTGTTGAGTTGGATATGTATGCTTTGGATAAGGCAAGACCAATAGACAAATCAGTTATTACTCCAGGAACAAATAGTTATCATTTCAATACAACAAGAAAGAGCTTTGACAATATGCCCAATAGTTCTCAAATGGAAATCAACCCCCAATCGGGGAAAATCAGAGATGCAAACGGCAATCTTATGGTTACTGATAATGTGAACGGAGAAGGTTTAATGTATGTCATTGATGATGCTGGTAACATTTGGATTGGAGGTCGAGGTGGCGAAATTAGCTATCCTCATCCAACTTTAATCGGAGGTATAAATCCAAATGTAAAATGCGCAGGTATGATAAAGTTTAAAGATGGTAGGATCCTAGAAATTAGTAATGTCTCAGGACATTTTAAGCCAACGAATTCGGCATTGCAAGAAGCTGAAACGATATTTAGACAGAAGTTGCCTCCGAATTCATTTGATAGCCAATTTAAGGTTGTAGGGTTCTAAAAAACTAATTTAAAGCGGCAACGACCGCTTTAAATTAGTTCAATATTTTCTGCGTAATATCGATTACTTTTTAGTTTGCCATTGACCTCAATTTTATAAATATATTTATTGTCTTTTACGTGCCAATAAAAATCTTTGATTATACCAAATTCAATTACGTCTTTTGAATTTTTGAATTTGACATTTTCGTTTATTAGAAACTCAGGTTTTTGAGCGTTCTGAATGATTGTGCTTTTAATCCGGATTTCTTTGGTTCCTATTTTTAATTTATAAAAATCACCTTCTATTCCTGTTGTTTCAACAACGGGTTGGTTTAGCTCTTGAACTAAATAAATGTCGTCAGAGTGAATGTAGTTGTTTAAATTCCCATCTTTTAGTTCAGTTAATGGAATAGCTACCCATTTACCAATTAAATTTTCCATAAAATCTATTTTTTGAAGTCATTTGGTAATAAAGTTAGTAAGTCTAATCCATCACTGGCACATCAAATAGGGAAACTTAAAAAAAAAGTTATTTCCTCAACCAACTGTGGCACCAAATGAATTGGGAGGATTGGGAATTATACCAAGTGTCCCTAATGATATTTTGGTTAACGAGAAAAAAGCTGCATTTGATGGAAAGTTTTATAATAGTAGTCTCGATGCAATAGTCATGACTGAAAATAATGGTACTATTGTAAGAAGTATTTCTAAGCTTTCGGACAGAGTGGCTGAAACAAGTTTGGGGCTTACTAATGCATTTAAAGGAACTCCACTTGAATTAGAAGCCGCTACTGCACGTATCAAAGAAGTTAGAGCTAAAGGAGGTACAGCGTGTAACTATGGGTATTTATATGGTACGGTTAAAGGTGAAGTAATAGATCACAAAATGTGGGCTAGTGGTGCGGCTACAAGTTCTGAACCTCAGATATTCGATGCGATTGAAGTAGCAGGAAGTATGGAGTTGAATACCTTAGAAATACTGATAGTGAATATAAAATGCTAAATCAATTAGCCTATGCAGCAAAGAGTTGTGAAGCTTTAAAAGTTGTGGAACTTTACGGTGCTGTTCCGGAAATGGAACAGCACTTTTTTTGTTTTGTCCGATCGGACAAAAATGAATCCGACCTACCAACCCTTTCCTTTAAACCAGCGTTCACTTTAAAAGTGAATAGATGTTTAACACCTAAAAAAAATCACCATGAAGATAATTTCTACCTGTCTCGTGCTATTAATCGGAGGATCTGCTTTTTCGCAATTTAATAGGACCTACTTACATGCAACACCATCCAGGACTACCTTTTCAGGTTACACCTATTTCGATGATCAAAATCAGCAGCAACTGGTAAGTTTGGGCGCTGGTTCCGCAAGCCAGATCGAATTAACAACCCAGAAATTAGATGACCTGGGAGAAGTGCTGGATGTAGTTCATCAAAACTACACACTGACGCTACCGTCCGGTATTCAAAATGAGTACCTGCTGGGAGTGTTTGAAAACCAAACGGAGCGGTTTTATGTACTGGAAGCCGGAAGCAATTCGGCTATGAATATTGTTTGGCTGAAAGTCAATAAAAGTACTGGAGCATTAATCAGTTCCCAGGTAACATCCAATACCTACAGGATTGGTTACTTTGAAGCAAAACTGATCGGAGATGAATTGGTTTCCTATCAGGTGAAAAGTACGGGCGGCTTGGTTCGTCTGGCTGTCAATACTACTTCTTTTGGAGCTCCTTCTGAAGAAATGGTCGATGCTTCAATTACCATGTCAGTTACCTATGGCAATACGATCAACGGTTGGAAAAACGGGAACTTATTGCTAATGAATGGAGTCGAAAAAGTGATTTGTTACGGAGGCGTAACGAATGCTACGATTTTCACAAGAAATGCCGCAAATAATTATACTGCCGTAACTACCGGTGTAGCTGCGAACAGATCCGTAAGTTCATTTTTAGTTAATCCAACAACCATTGGAATAACAAATGGAATGACTGTGGAGCATTACAACGCTGCCGGTGTACTGGGTACTTTGGGAACTTTTTCCGTAAATTCGATCAAGCCGATTAACCAGGTTGCATTTTTCAATAACAGCTATCATATTTTCAGCAAGGCCATGGGAACAAATGCCCCTTCCACTTTCTACAAGGCAGATGCATCCTTTATGGTAACAGATTCATTAACGGGTATTGTTCCGGCAGTTTACCAGTTCTTTTCTGCTAACGGGATGAACTATATTTTAGGGAACGGACTTGTCAAAGGAATTTCGGAAGATCTGTCCGGAACGGCAAGTGCCGGAACAAGTATTTTTTGTGAGAAATATGCTCAAAAACCAATCCTGGACTTTTCGGAATACAAGGTGAAAATGAAATCCGGGTCGAAAACAATGGCTAATATCGGATTGGGAACAAAAGTGATCGCAACAACCCTTGATAATCTTGCGGGATTAACTTATGATAAACGCTCGGCGGTGTATAACCTATCCGAAAGATTTGTAGGATTTGTAAATTCGGAGGTTCTTGCGAATGATCGTTCTACTTATTTGGAACAGTTTGATGAACTTCCAGGTCCATATACTACAAATAACTCTTATGATGAAGTGCTGGAGGCAAAATACAATCGTCCGTACCAT
>DJFP01000225.1:7556-16133 GCA_002432565.1 Flavobacteriales bacterium UBA5869 | reverse complement strand
GATGGAATCATTGATCCGAACGACAGCTGTCCTACTGTGAAAGGTTTACCGGCATTCAACGGTTGTCCTGACAGAGACGGTGACGGAATCCAGGATTCTGAAGATGCTTGTCCGGATCTTCCTGGTCCATTGGCTTACCAGGGATGTCCTGATACAGATAACGACGGATTATTCGACAATGTAGATAAGTGTCCTACAATCTACGGATCGAAAGAAAACGAAGGTTGTCCTTGGCCAGATACAGATGGTGACGGATTGTATGATAAAGATGATGATTGTCCTACAATTCCTGGTGTTATTGAAAATCGTGGATGTCCTAAGATCGCGAAAGAAGAACAAGAGATCCTGAATACTGCATTCGAAAACTTAGAGTTCCAGTCAGGAAAAGCGGTCATCCTTGCAACTTCATTCAAATCATTGGATGACCTGGCAGCATTGCTAATCAAGAAACCGGAGTGGAAACTGCAAATTGCAGGTCACACGGATAGCAAAGGTGATCCGAAGAAAAACATGAAACTATCTAAGGATCGTGCTGAATCAGTTAAGAAGTACCTTACTGAAAAAGGCGTAGACGCAAGTCGATTGAAAGCAGAATGGTATGGTCAGACCAAACCAATCGCAACGAATGCAACGCCGGAAGGTCGTCAGAAAAACAGACGTGTAGAAATGAATGTGATCTTCCAATAGGAAATCACCGAACATAAAAAAACAAATGGGGTCTTGGTTAAACCGGGACCCCATTTTGTTTTTATACCTTTTGAAATAAAATAGGCACCACGCATCCTGTTTCTCAAAAATGGAAACATCTTACAGACTTAAGACGGACCAAGGATGGGTCATAAAAATAGGNNTTTTGTACTAATTTTTAACAGACCATTTTTACTGGGTTTCACGAAAAAAAGGTGACTGAATGCTTACGCTGTAGCTTTAGCATAGGCGCAGCGGAGTAGAAGACCCGTTTTGTACTACTAAATCGAAGTGAATGAAAACTTACTTTACTTCTCAACAATGTGTAAAATCCTATCTACGGAATCTGCGGAAACTTTAATTCGGAATTCGTAATTAGGAATTCGTAATTATCCCTAATACCTCTTTCCGATGCGCCAATCCCCAATAATGCAATTCCTCTATCACCTTCTCCAGTGACTTTCCGTGTTCGGTAATCGTGTATTGAACCGTAGGTGGAAAGGTATCAAACACTTCACGGGTAATCAGTTTATTGGATTCCAATAATTTCAATTCCCGTGACAAGGTTTTATCCGTAATCCCGGAAACTTCTCTTCCAAGCTCTTTGAACCTTTTCGATCCGGTTGACAATGCAAATAAGATTAATAGTTTCCATCTTCCTTCCACTGCTTCCAGCGCATCTTTGATCGATAAAATATTCTTCGGGCATCCACCTGTTGACAACATAACTCCTTTTTTTAATCCATTACTTCCATTTTGGATAGTGCTATCCAAACGGAAAGTACTTTCGTTCGGATAGCAAACCTACATACTTTTATCCGAAAATTAAAACAGAACAGTTTATGAAAAAAACAACACACATTTTACTTTGGATCGCACAAATACTTCTATCGGTAAGTTTAATTTGGGCTGCGTATGTCAAATTGTTCCTGTCAATCGAACAGTTGGAAGTCATGTGGCCGTGGACAGGTGAAGTTTCACCGGAATTAGTCAGATTTACAGGAATTATAGATCTTTTTGGAGCACTGGGAGTACTTCTACCCGCTTTATTCCGGTTCAAAACCATTCTTACCCCAATTGCGGCTGCGGGTATCGTTTTATTAATGATCAGTGCAGGTATTTTTCATATTTGCCGCGGAGAAGCCTCACAAATCGGGTTCAACATTGTATTTGGTGCCATTGCCGCTTTTGTTGCATACGGAAGATTCAGGATGGTCCCAATCCAATAAAACAAGTAGGGGCGCAAAATTTTGCGCCCCTACTTGTCATTTCATAAGGTTCACATGCCCCACGTATTCGAGGCGATGGTCTTTATCCCGTTCTTTTACAACAATTTTCCAGGTGTAAGTACCTTCCTTGCACAGCTGTCCTCCGTATGTTCCGTCCCAGCCTACTTCTATGCTGTGGGATTCAAACAAAACTTCTCCCCAGCGGTTAAAAATCAGCAAGGTATAATTTTGTCCGTCAAATGCGGAATTAAGGACCGGGAAGAAGACGTTATTGTGTTCATCTCCATCAGGAGTGAAAGTATTCGGTACATAAAGAATCAGATCATCCACCACAGAAACTACTGCAACAGCACTGTCCATACAGCCTCCCTCACTATAAGCATATAAAACTATATGGTACACGCCGGGTTCTTCCGTAAAGGCATGTAGCGGACTTATCTGAGTCGAAGTTGCGCCGTCACCGAATTCCCAAACATACGACGTAGCATTCGATGAAGTATTCGTGAAATTAAATACCGGGTATAAAACGGTTTGCTCGTAAACGTCTACATTAAAAGAAGCATCTACCTCCGAAGTAATCGTAATCATATCGGTCTGAGTAATCGATCCCGTACAACCACTCGGGTCTGTAACTGTCAAAGTCACATCATAGCTTCCCGGTGAAGTATATTGTTGGGTAACAGATCCGCAACCGACCTGGGTTCCTCCTCCTTCAAACGTCCAGACACAATTAGCGGAAGATGAACTGCTATTTGTGAAAGTAATCTCAATGGGTGCACATCCTCCCGAAATATTGCTGGTAAAGTCAACCGGCAGGGAAGTATAAGATACCACAACCGGTTTGATGTCAGCACACCCACCCGGACTTAACAAACGAATGTAGTATGTTCCTGCAGCAGTAACCGCATTCGGATTGGCAAGCGGAACAGTGCAGGCTGCATCCGTGAAATATCCGAGCGTTCCCGAACCGGCATTGATGGTAACTACTCCGGGATCTGTTAAATCAACTGTAGCCGGCGAACAAACTGCCGCCGGATTGGTAACTGTGATTTGTGGTCCGGGTACCACTGTTACAGTTGTTGTAACTGTAGAATTACAACCAACCAATGAGGTCAAAGTACACTGATAAGTGAAGGTTCCTGTCGTAGTCGGAGTAATCGACAAGGTATTTGAAGTTCCGAGTACTGTTCCGGGAGCAGATGTATCCACCCAGGAATAACTCGCTGCTCCAACCGGTGCTGTGAGTACTGAAGTTTGATACTGGCACACATCCGGAGGCGAAACAATATCCATCGGAGCACAGGTTGCATCCAGGTAAGCGTAAGCATAGTGCGCACCTTGCGAACAGTCACCTACTGTAAATCGAATGGTAATACAAGAACCGATATAAGGTGTTAGATCGAGCATAACGGGAGTCCAGTTTTTCCAAAACACACCTGAGTTGCCAATTTGAGTAAAGCCCGGAATTCCCGGTCCACCCGTAACCAATAAATTACCGCAGGCAATCGGGTTCCCGAAACAATCCTGGGCATCAATTTGAAAGTATGGCTGCTCCTGGGAAGTATGCGGAATGGTATCCAAAGTGACCGGGTCGATATTATACGCATTTTGCAATACCGCGGCATAGTAATAGGTAAACAAAGCATTGGATGACGTAACCTGGAATTTTTGTTCGATCCGTGAGCCTCCATATGCCCCGTTCGGACCGTCTCCTAAACGAATTGAATTCGTATTTCCCGAAATCAACGGACAAACCTGATCAATCGGAGCCTGGATATCTACTCCGCCCGTAGTTATCGCGTGCTGGCCCGAGTTCATTGTAAAGAACATCGGGGTATAAATAGGTGTTAAATCTCCGGCTGAACCAATTTGCATGGAATGCCCCCATGAACCGGACCAACCTGAAGTGCTTCCCAAATCAAAACCGATATTGGTACATGCCGGTTGAGTAACTGAAACCGGAGGCGACGGAACAACATTTGTAATCTGGATCGCATAATCAAACCCTGTTAAATCGCCGTTATCAACCCAAAATAAGTAACATTCGCCAGGTATAGGATCAAACGGAGCTCCAAAGGTCCCGGAATTATCTCCGAAAATTTGTGTTGAGGCCACTACATCAAGTGTTGCAGCATTATAAATCGTGATTTGCGGTGCTACCGGATTCCCTGTTCCTCCCGGAGTAAAGGAAAGGGTTGTCCAAATCGTCGCACTTGAAGTTGCACAATAATAGTAGAACCAATCCGGTCCGTCATCAAAAGCTGAATTAGGATCATCAAAATCATTCGTTGCAAAAACCGTCGAACCAATTGAATTAAACGGTAATGAAGAAATCGGAAAGAGCGTTGCCCCAAAATCATCATCACCACCTTGAGAAAAGGCAGTAAGACTAAAAAGAGAAAAAAACGCTATAAGCGTGTAGTACCTAAGAATAATATTTTTCATAACGGAAAGAGGTGGTATTCGATTTAATTTGCTTTTGGATTTTTATAGATATAGTACATTTCCATCCGTTGAATGAACAGATAGATCATCTTATGGGTTGTAGCTTCTTTGAATGTGATCGAAATATCGGAGCCATTGATATCAACCCCCGTAATCGCATCCAGGGATTCCATATAATTTTCCAACTCAGCTAAAACTGTAGTTTCAAGCGGAGATTTCAGGTGGTAAACAACTGTTGCAGATCCAACCCCCGAAACATTCGGGTTAGCATAGTCAATATCTGCATGTGTTTCAATCTGTTGACCGTATGCTGTGAATGCAGAAAAGAAGAATAACGCAGCAGTAAAGTACAAACAGTTAATGAAATTTGTGTTCATTAAATGATTAATTTAGTTCAGTTCCGCAAAGTTGACGAAAAAAACACTCTTAGGTTGTCTTTTTCTATAAATTAATCTCTTTTTAACAATCGTAACCCAACTCAGTATGAGTCATTTCCGATTAAATGGGTAGAACTAAATCGATTTTAATGGCCAATAACCAAAACAGCGTTCCATTGCACAAGATTGCGTTCGTTGTTGTTTATGACTGTACTTCCATCGAATCGTCAACTGCGGCTGACTCTTACTTCAACAAATTCACATGCCCTACATACTCGTTGTGCTTATCCTTATCACGTTCCTTAATCACAATCTTCCAGGTATAAACACCTTCCTTACACAATTGTCCCAGGTACGTTCCATCCCAACCGAAATCTACATTATGTGATTCAAACAATACTTCTCCCCAACGATCAAAGATTAACAAAGTATAATTTTGTCCGTCAAACCCGGAACTGAAAACCGGGAAGAACACATTGTTAAATTCGTCACCATCCGGAGTAAAAGTATTCGGTACATAGAAAATCAATTCGTCTACAACGGAAACAACTGCAACCGCACTGTCCAGGCATCCGGCCGGATTTGTAGCATAAAGAATAATCTGGTATACTCCCGGTTTGTCATCATAAGTATGTGTAGGATTGGTTTGATTGGAGTTAGTTCCATCTCCAAATTCCCAGCTATAAGAAGTTGCATTTATGGAAGTATTCGAAAAGTGGAAAACCGGGTTTAAAATAGTCTGCTCGTACACATCGACTCCAAAAGACGCTTCTACCTCCGGATAAATGGTAATCATTCCGGGATTCGTCAGGGAATTGGCACAGCCGTTTGCATCCGTAACCGTTAAGGTCACATCAAATGAACCGGCACTAGTAAACTGATGGGTAACAGGACCGCAACCCGATTGAGTTCCCCCGCCTCCAAATGTCCAGACGCAATTTACGGAACCGGCCTGATTGTCGTTTGTGAATGTAATAGAAACAGGCGCACAACCGGATGCAGTGCTGCTTTGGAAGGATACTACCGGCAAAGGATTGATTGTTACCGAAACCGCATCTGTCGACTGGCAGCCCAAAGCATTTGTTACTGTAACAGTATAGGAATTAGTTCCTGCTGTTAGGGTACTTACGGTCGGATTCGAAACAGATGCGTCGCTTAAACCTGCGGTCGGATTCCACGAATAGGTATTTCCTGCAACCGGAGCAGAACCAACCTGGTTTCCTGTTAGTGAATTGATACATAAACCAATGTCATTTCCGGCATTTGCAACCGGATTGTTACTCACTCCGATAGTGAATGTCACGCTTGACCCCGAACAACCATTCAATGTCGGGATAACTGTTACGGTTCCGCTAATTGGAGCTGTACCAGGATTTACGGATGTAAATGCAGGAATATCACCTGATCCGCTTGCCCCTAAACCAATGGATGTATTGGAATTCGTCCATGTGTATGTTGCTCCGGTCGGAGTTGACGAAAATGAAGGAATAACCACATTATCTCCCGGACAAACCAATGCATTCGCAACCGGGTCCATAACCGGGTTCGGGTTAACAGTTATTGTAATCGATCCTGTGAGTGTATTGCTGCAAGAAGCCGGAGCTGCTGATTGAGCTGAAACCAAGGTATAGGTCGTCGTAGCATTCAATACTCCAGTATTTATTGTTGCACTTCCAGCGGCATTCAGAACTACGTTCAAGTTGCTTGTTCCATTTGAATACACGACTGTAGCATTCGGTGTTCCTGAAATCGTAAAGGTTGTAGCATTTCCTGCACAAAGTGTAGAAGCTCCCGAAATCGTTGCAGTTGGTAAAGCATTAACCGTCACTGTTTCGGTCTGTGAACAGCCATTGCTGTTTGTATAGGTAATAGTTGTGGTTCCGGCTGAAACTCCTGTTACCAAACCAGTATTCGAAATTGTCGCAACAGCCGTATTCGAAGAAGTCCATGGAGTGGTCGCACCTGCAGTTGGAGATCCCGTTAATTGAGTAGTTGCCCCTGCACATAAGCTTAGAGTCCCTGTAATTGTCGGCAACGGATTGATTGCGACAACCGCAGTACTTTGACAAGAAGACGAATTCGTAAAAGTAATTGTTGTTGTACCAGCTGAAACTCCTGTTACCAACCCTGTATTAGAAACGGTTGCAACCCCAGTATTGGAAGATGTCCATGGATTGGTCGCATTTGGGGTTCCTGTAGCCGATAATTGTGTTGTTGCTCCCACACAAGCACTCAATGTTCCACCTATTGCCGGATTTCCAACTACATTCAGGGTCATTGTATTGGAACAACCATTGGAATTCGTGTAGGCAATCGTTGTTGAACCAATGGATACACCGGTAACTAATCCGGTATTGGAAACGGTAGCAACGGCAGTGTTCGAAGAAACCCATGGATTGATTGCATTTGCGGTTCCCGAACCTGTCAGCTGAGATGTTCCGCCAATACACACATCTGAACCCGTCACTGTTGGCAGAGGATTAACGGTTACAACTTCGGCATCCAGGCATCCGCTGGAATTTGTATAGGTAATTGTCGTTGTTCCGGCACTTAAAGAAGTAACTAATCCGGTATTGGAAACGGTGGCAACTGCTGTATTCGAAGAAACCCACGGATTGGTTGCATTCGCAGTTCCTGTTCCGCTTAATTGAGTTGTGGCTCCGATGCAAACCGTCAGGTTCCCGGAAATACTTGCTCCTGAAGTGATTGTTATTACCTGGGTGGCAGGACACCCATCAGAGTTCGTATAAGTAATTGTACTGGTTCCGGGTGCAACTCCGGTTATCAAACCTGTTGATGAAACAGTAGCAACAGCCGTGTTTGAAGAGGTCCATGGACTCGCAGCAGCGGGTGTACCGCTTCCGGTTAATTGAGTAGTTGATCCTGCACAAGCTGTAAATGTTCCGCCTATTGTTGGAGTTGGATTTACCGTAATGGTAAAGTTCTGAGAAGTTCCGGTACAACCATTCAACGTTGGTGCTACGGTGATAGTTGCTGTAACCGGCGAAGCTGTTGCATTCGTTGCGGTAAATGCGCCGATGTTACCTGTTCCGCTTGCTCCCAAACCGATCGATGTTGTGTTGTTTGTCCAATTGAAGGTTGTTGTGGCAGTATTATTTCCGGTAAAAGTAACCGCTGATGTAGATGCATTTGCACAAACAGTTTGAGGAGTTATCGTATTTACCGTAGGTAAAGGATTTACCGTAATGGTAAAGTTCTGAGAAGTTCCGGTACAACCATTCAACGCCGGTGTTACGGTGATAGTCGCGGTAACCGTCGAAGCTGTTGTATTCATTGCGGTAAATACCCCGATGTTACCTGTTCCACTTGCTCCCAAACCGATCGATGTTGTGTTGTTTGTCCAGTTGAAGGTTGTTGTGGCGGTATTATTTCCGGTAAAAGTAACTGCTGTTGTAGATGCATTCGCACAAACGGTTTGCGGTGCCGGTGCATTCACTGTCGGAATAGGATTTACAGTAATGGTAAAGTTCTGAGGCGTTCCGGGACATCCGTTCAACGTTGGTGTTAGGGTAATAGTCGCGGTAACCGGAGAAGCTGTTGCATTTGTTGCTGTAAAGGCGCCTATGTTACCCATGCCGCTTGCTCCCAAGCCGATGGATGTGTTGTTATTCGTCCAATCAAAAGTGGTTGTGGCAGTATTATTTCCCGTGAAAGTAACCGCTGATGCAGATGCATTTGCACAAACTGTTTGCGGTGCCGGTGCATTCACTGTCGGAATAGGATTTACAGTAATGGTAAAGTTCTGAGAAGTTCCGGTACAACCATTCAACGCCGGTGTTACGGTGATAGTCGCGGTAACCGGCGAAGCTGTTGCATTC
>DJFP01000225.1:1450-7478 GCA_002432565.1 Flavobacteriales bacterium UBA5869 | reverse complement strand
TTTGCGGTGCCGGTGCATTCACTGTCGGAATAGGATTTACAGTAATGGTAAAGTTCTGAGGCGTTCCGGGACATCCGTTCAACGTTGGTGTTACGGTAATAGTCGCGGTAACCGGAGAAGCTGTTGCATTTGTTGCTGTAAAGGCGCCGATGTTACCCGTGCCGCTTGCTCCCAAGCCGATGGATGTGTTGTTATTCGTCCAATCAAAAGTGGTTGTGGCAGTATTATTTCCTGTGAAGATAATCGCTGTTGTAGATGCATTTGCACAAACTGTTTGAGGAGTTACGGCATTTACAGTTGGAGTCTGAGTAACTGTAATGGTTGCCGAACCTGACTGGTTTTGCGAACATCCCATTGCACTGGAGACACTTACTAAATTGTAGGTAAATGTTCCTGCGGTTGTCGTTGGAGCTGTCACTGTTGCGGTTGTGCCCGCTCCGCTGCTTACTGTTTGGTTTGCTCCGCCGTTGATGTTGTAAGTAAAAGTATATGGAGCTGTTCCATTTGCCCCCGTAAAAGTAATTGTAGGTGCCGTTGCATTCTGACAAACCGTTGTTGTTCCCGCAATGGTTGCAGTCGGGAGCGGATTCACTGTAATAACCACATTATCAGTTGATGTACAGCCACCAATCGGATTGGTTGCAGTCAAAGTATAAGTTGTTGTTGCAGTTGGTGAAACTGTTGGATTTAATGTCGTTGAATTGGTCATATTTGTAGTAGGCGACCAGGCGAAAGTTGTCGGTACAAAATTATTGAAGGTAATCGACCAATCAGTTAATGTTCCCACATCTCCGGTTGCCAGGTCATATACCTGCAAGGTCCAAACCCCATTGACAGCACATGAATTTAAAAGCGAAAATGCCTGCTCAGGAGTAAAACTCCCCGAAAAAGGTGCTGTTCCGGTGGTTATCGACGGTGCTCCGGTCGGTACAAATGTGGTATTTGTGTAGTTAGCTCCCGCCCCGCCATTATCAGAAGAAAGATCAATGGTACTGCCATTCGGACAGCGGAGCCAAATCGTAATATCACCGTCATAAGTATGGGTAATATTTGCATTGACCGAAACTATCGGCAGAACTCCGGCTGTTTGTGGTGTAATTCCACTAACCGTTATGGTTGAGTTAACCGGGGTTACACTTCCGTCGTTCAGCGGAAAATCTGTTGTATTTGTAAATGTGACCGGATTGTTCACTCCGGCGGGAGCAAGGGTTGCATTTAAATTCACACTTCCCCCCGGACAAATTGATTGGTTAGTCGTTACAACATTAACCGCCGGACTTGCATTCACAATTACGGTAACCGGTTCGATTTCATAACAGCCATTCGCGTTCAGGATTTGAATATAATAAGTCCCGCTTGCAGTAACAGCACCCGGAGCCGTTATCGGCATCGTACAGGCCGCATCCGAAAAATATCCGATTGTCCCGGAACCGGAATTGATTGTGACCACACCTGCACTTGTCAGGTCAACAGTTGCAGGTGAACAAACTGCAGGCGGATTGGTAACGGTAATCTGCGGTGTCGGCAAAACGGTAACAGAAGTCGTCAACGTAGAATTACAACCTGCCAGGGAAGTCATCGTGCATTGATAATTGAACGTTCCGGTGGTTGCTGGAGTTACGGACAGGGTATTTGTTGTACCTAAAACCGTTCCCGGAGCGGATGTTTCGACCCAGGAATAAGTTGCGGCTCCCGCCGGGGCTGTCAGAGTTGATGTCTGGAATTGACAAATATTCGGGGGCGCAACCATACTCATGGGTGCACAGGTAGCATCCAGGTATGCATAGGCATAATGCGCCCCGATAGAACAGTCTCCAACGGTAAACCGCATAGTTACACAGGAACCGATGTAAGGAGTTAAATCAAGCATCACCGGAGTCCAGTCTTTCCAATATGTTCCGCTGGTCCCAATTTGAGTAAACCCCGGTATTCCGGGACCTCCGGTAACCAATAGATTCCCGCAGGTGATGGGTGTTCCGGCACAATCCAATGCTTCTATCCGAAAGTACGGCTGTTCCTGATCTGTATGGGCTGTAGAGCCTGAAGCGCCACCATCCTGGATCACCAATGCGTAATAATAAATAAACAGTGCGTTAGATGCTGTTACCTGGAACTTTTGTTCCACGCTCGCACCTCCATAAGCTGCATTCGGTCCGTCGCCTAATAGCAACGAATTAGTATTTCCCGGTATTTGAGGACAAACCGTTTGAATTGGGGCCTGCACATCCGTTCCCGGAGTGGTTATTGTATGATGCCCGCCTGTTGTATTGTAGAAAATCGGTGTATAAGTTGGGGTTGGCTGCGGAGCAACCCCGGTCTGCATAGAATGTCCCCATGAGCCAAGCCACCCGGAAGTTGATCCGCCATCAAACCCGATGTTCGTACAAGCCGGTTGTGTTGGGTTTACCGGATATACAGGAACCGAATTCGAAATTTGGATATTATAGTTAAACCCCGCCGGACCTCCGACACCGTCATTATCCACCACGAAATAGTAGCATTGGCCGGCTGTCGGTGTAAAAGGAATTCCATAAGTTCCTGAAATATCGCCAAACACCTGGGTTTGACCATACAAAAATCCGGTTCCGTCTATAACCGATATGGACGGCATTACCGGGTTTGCCAAGCCTCCGGGTGTAAATGTGATTGTCACCCATAAAGTTGCATTGCTTGGAGCACAGTAATAATAATACCAGTCCGGACCATCATCAAATGTTGTTCCCGCAGCATCGAAATTATTCACGGCACCGATAGTGGAACCCGAAGCATTTAACGGAACGGAAATCGGAACTGAAGTTGCTCCTGCCTGGGTATCTGCACCCTGTGAGAAACCTGTGAAACCTAAAAAAATAAATAGAGGGAGAATAAAGTAACCCCAAAAAGTAGTTGTTTTCATAACCGGAGAGAGTAGTATTATGGTTTACCCGTTTTTTGGCTTATTGATATATAACATCTCCATTCGCTGAATGAAGAGATAAATCATTTCGTTGGTGGTCGGTTCTTTGAACTCAATGGAAATATCCAGCCCATTAACCTCAACCTGTGTGATCGCATTCATGGATTCGAGGTAAACTGTTAATTCATCCAATACAGTAGTTGCCAGTGCCGATGTCAAATGGTACACGATTGTAGGAGATCCGACTCCCGTTACAAGCGGATTCGCATAAACGGCATCTTCGTGTTTTTCAACCTGTTGGCCATAACTAGGGAACGCGAAAGATAAGGAGAGCGTAGTAGTAAAGCACAAACAGTTAATGAAATGATTTTTCATTAAAAGAGTATTTTAGTTCTTGACAAATGTGACGAAAAAATTTAGTACTAGTTGTCTCTTTTTCAAATAAATTCCATTTTTTAACAGTTTATTTTAAATTTTATGTGTGATAATTCACATAAAAACTACGCTGTTCGTCTTTGTTTTCAAGGCATTCGTCGAAATAGGATCAGCATCAGCAAACAAATTGTAATTTCGTAGTATGATAGAAAAAATCATTCAAAAAAGACTAAATCGCTGGTTACTAAGCATCTTATCCGGAATTCTTCTAACCGTTTCATTTCCTGAAACCGGAAGTATCACTCCCTTAGCTTTTGTTGCATGGATCCCATTGCTGCTCGTAGAGTCTTATTTTCACTCAAAACGCAAAGCCTTCAGCCTTTTTATACAAGCTTATCTGACCTTCTTCATTTACAATGTCGGAACTACCTGGTGGGTTTATTACGCCAGCGAGGACGGTGCGTACCTGGCTTTTTTTGCAAATAGTTTATTAATGTCCATTGCCTTCCTGCTTTATCACCTTTTAAAACGAAAACTGGGGGTCAAATGGAATGGCCCAATCCTCATTTGCGTTTGGCTGAGCTTTGAATTTTTACATTTCCATTGGGAATTATCCTGGCCGTGGCTGACTTTAGGAAATGTTTTTGCTCCACGGGTTTCATGGGTGCAGTGGTATTCCATTACCGGTGTGCTGGGGGGATCATTGTGGATACTGGTAATGAACCTGCTTATTTACAAATTGGTCGTTCAACCCAAAAAACTGCTGAAAAACTCGTATTTCATTAGTGCAGCAATCCTGTTGTTTGCTCCGCTGTGTTTTTCCTGGATTCTTTATTTTTCGAAAGACACCAAGGGAACACCTTACAATGTGGTAATCATTCAACCGAATATAGATCCGTATGGCGAGAAATTCGTACTGGACAACGGTGAACAATTAAAATCAATTTTAGACCAGGCTGACCAGGCTGTTTCCAAAGAAACACAAATGGTTATCGCTCCGGAAACATCGCTTTATCCGACTGCAAAAATTTACGAAACCGGTTTGCGTAAAGAAGTTTTCTTTCACGTGATCAATGAGCACCGCGCTAAATGGTCAAATGCAGGGTTATTGATCGGAGCAACTACTTTTAAGGTCTTTGAGGGTAAAAATTCTCCTGCCAGCAAGTTTATCCCGCAATTGAATTCCTATGTGGAAGATTACAATTCCTCTGTGCTTTTCGATAATACTGCAAATCCCAAGATCATTCACAAGTCAAAACTGGTTTTGGGAGTAGAAAAAATTCCGTTCGTAGGGATTTTCCCATTCCTGGAAGACTTGGCGGTTGAAATGGAAGGCGGCTCCGGAAGTTTGGGCACAGAGACCGAGCCTAAGATTTTTGAGAAAAACCGGGTGAAATTCTCACCGGTAGTTTGTTACGAGTCTATTTACGGTGGTTTTATGGCAAAACAGGCTAAAAACGGCTCTCAATTTATCGCAGTCATTACCAACGATGGCTGGTGGAAGGACACCCCGGGGTACAAACAACATTTTCAATTTGCGCGCTTAAGAGCGATTGAGAACAACAAATACGTCGTTAGGTCTGCAAACACCGGTAAATCAGGAATTATATCCAACCGCGGGGATGTTTTGAAGGAAACAAAATGGTGGGTAAAAGATCAATTTAATTATACGATCCAGCTCAATTCCAAACGAACGCTTTACCAGGCTTTGGGTGATTTCATCGGTTATTTTGCATTGGTTGGATTCGGAATGTTCATTATACTGCGTATTCTCCGCATTTTCCAGGGAAATAAAAGATAATTGCCCCACTTTTTTTACCGTAAATACACAAATACCGGCTATTCAAATGCCAGGAAACCGTATTTATCCCTTTTATTCGACGCCGCAAAGATAACCTGGCGCGTTTTGTAATTCACACTGGAAAGCTTCAGGCAGACGAATGCACCGATTGCATCATAGGTGGAGAACATGTTCCGCTCCGTTTCACCGTTTTGAAGGTTAACACTCGTTCTTGCAAGACAATATTCCCTGTATCTCAAAGAATTCGAGAACGCAATCCTGGTTCCGCGGTATCCTCCTACCTGATCATAATTTTGGATGTGATCATTAAAAAAGATAACCAGGTTTCCTTTACTGGTATAACTAATCAATGAGGAATATTGGCCAAAGTCATTGACTGACTCCTGCTTCTTAGGTATTTTCCGGAACCAGTTGAGCTCTCCCTGGTTTGAGATGGAATAAACAACACAGTCGTTGTAATTGTAATAGTTCGTGACCTGGCTCATTCCTCTTGAATCGGTGGTGTTTACCTCATAAATGTAATACTGCTCTGCAAGTACGGTAATGGATCCGTCGGGAAGTAAAATAACATTCCTGAAGGCATAATTAAGCAATTCATTGTTGACATTCTGGTAACTGTAAATATCATCCGACTGTGGATTTTCCTGCTCCAGTATTTCTTTCGGGAACTCCAAAAACTTCGGCAATCCCAGTTCATTGGATTTCAGGGAAAAAGCAGCGTAAAAAACACCTTTCGCGCCTTTGGAATCTTCGCCTCCCCAGGTACCGGTTACCATTGCCGTTGTATCGGAAGATGTAATCATAAAATTATAGACCTTTCGCTGTTCCAAATCCAGTTCGTACATCCTCGTGGAATCCTCCGGGCTCATGTGGATCAATACCGATTTATCTACCTGACCGAAATCTTTCCAGAAACTGTAATATGCTTTGGAGAAAACGGAGATTCCCAGGAAATA
>DJFP01000225.1:0-1440 GCA_002432565.1 Flavobacteriales bacterium UBA5869 | reverse complement strand
ACATTGTACCCGAAACGATCATAGGTTTCTTTCTTTGCCGGAATCAGGTAGTCCACTACCAAAAATTTGTTTCCCGGGGAAACTTTCGTAGTAACCAATACATTCCTGCTCCAGCCTTTCGGAACTACATAAGAAGCAACTACCAGCGGCGGACCAAGCGGATCCACATCGTCGTCATATTCCTGCATGTATAAAGTCACTGACGGCCCCGCTTTATCCGAAAAAAGTCCGAATAAACGGTTTGAGAACAGAAACATATCTTCCAGCGTGACCATTTTTTGATCGATCCGGGGTTCAATCCTTTTAGTAAGGATTTCTTTTCCATTTTCGAAGCGGGAAATTTTGGCTGAAGGCATCAAAGAAGCATTCGCATAATGGAATGTAAAAAAAACGCCGTTATCCTTCGGCAAAACAGCCAGTGTATTGACCCGGGCCAAATTCTCAGGTCCCCAGTCGATTTGCGGCGGAACCTGGGCCCAAAGAAAATGATTCAGTAATAGAAAAACAGTAAGTTGAATGAATCGCAAGGCTTTTTTTCTGTAATATAAGAAAAACCTAAGAGCGTACTCCATTCCGGACAAAATTAATATCCAATAAAACTTAAAAGATTCCTTAAACCAGTTTTACCCCGGTATAATTGGAAGGAGTGATCTCTTTCAAACGTGCTTTCATGGCATCATCCACATCCAGCGTGTCGATAAAATCATGAACCGTCTGACGGGTCACTTTTTCATTTTTGCGTGTCAATCCTTTCAATGCTTCGTAAGGTTTCGGGAAACCGATACTTCTCAAAATAGTCTGGATAGCTTCAGCCACTACCGCCCAGTTATCTTCCAAATCCTGCTCGATAGCTGCCTGGTTCAAAAGTAACTTATTCAAACCTGCGATTGTTGCTTTGAAAGAGATCAAAGAATGGGCAAGCGGCATTCCGATTGCTCTCAAAACCGTTGAATCCGTCAAATCACGCTGCAGCCTGGAAACAGGTAGTTTTGCTGAAAGGTGTTCATAAAGTGCATTCGCAATCCCGATATTACCTTCCGAATTTTCGAAATCGATCGGGTTTACCTTATGCGGCATAGCTGATGAACCAACTTCGCCTTCTTTCAATTTCTGCTTGAAATATTCCATGGAAATGTATGTCCACATGTCGCGGTCCAAATCCAGGATTATGGTATTGATGCGCTTCAGGCAGTCAAATAAATTAGCCAATTGGTCGTAGTTCTCGATCTGTGTTGTCAACTGACTTCTTGTCAAGCCCAATTGTTCGTTTACAAATTTATTGGAGAAAGCTACCCAATCAGTTTCAGGGAAAGCAACCTGGTGAGCATTGAAATTCCCGGTTGCACCACCGAATTTAGCAGCGTATGGGACTGCTTTCAAAATTTCCAGCTGTGTTTCCAAACGGTAAACGAAAACCCCCATTTCTTTTCCAAGTACTGT
>DJFP01000134.1 GCA_002432565.1 Flavobacteriales bacterium UBA5869 | reverse complement strand
TAGTTCAGTTGGTTAGAATACATGCCTGTCACGCATGGGGTCGCGGGTTCGAGTCCCGTCCAGACCGCAACGTTAAAAGAAAATAGCTTATATGGCTGTAAGCTTAGAAAACCCTAGAGTGTATCAATGCTCTAGGGTTTTTGCTTTATATGAGAAACCACTTTCATGGGAACTTACTACGTCTACATCATCTATAGCCAATCAGGAGGCTGTTATTACAGAGGCTTCTCTGAAAATCCGGAGAAGCGATTACTGCAACATAATAATAAGGAAAGCCACTATACGCGTAAGCATTGCGATTGGACATTGATCTACCTTGAACGTTTTCAAACGAAAAAGGAAGCTTTAATTCGTGAAAAGGGATTGAAGAAATACTCTAAAATGCAAATTGGAGAATTAATCAAATCACAGAAGAATATACTTGTTGGTTAGAATACATGCCTGTCATCCCCAAGTGCCTTGGGGACGGGTTCGAGTCCCGTCCAGACCGTCACGGCTCAGCCGGGATTAAAAGCAAAAAGAGAAGTTCAATATGGCTGTTGAGATTAGAAAGTCCTAAGATGTATCAATGTCTGAGAACTTACCTTCTATAAAAACCAATACTCCCGAAAAGCACGTTTATTCCGGCTTATCACCAGGCATTTCAGATCTACAATGAGTATTCACGCAAGAAAGAAAAGACAGCGTACGTGGAATCAGTTTTCTCAATAAGGAAATTTTTTCATTAAATGCGTCTCTCTTGAGATTGCATACAGGTTTGCAGACAATGCTGCCAATTCTATAAATGTTTTTGCTTTCATGCTGCTAACTTCTTATATTTAAGAGAAATAAAAGTTGATGAATATCAGTGCTTCGAATGATTTTTGTTCCCTTTTTGTGGTGCAAACAACTTTATTTTTGAAGAGTAAAAAAAGAATACCCGGGAGAAAGTGAATATCCCGATCTTTTTAAAATGTGAATACCTATGGATTTGAAATTACCCATATCAGCAATTATGACCACCCCTGTTGAATGTGTTGGTCCCCAGGATAAAATATTGGTTATCAAACACCTTTATGAAAGGCAGCGTTTTCACCGTCATTTTCCGGTTACAGAAAATGATCAGCTGGTAGGAATGGTAAGCCTTGTCGATTACATGCACGCTATTGGAGAGGCAACTCTTGATGATAACGAACCTGTTTATTCTTTGAAAAAAGTGGAAGACATTATGTCTCCTAATCCGGTTACGGTCAGTAAAGACACTTCAATTGCGGAGGCTGGGGCATTGCTTGCAAAAGGAGAGTTCAGTTCTGTAATTGTCCTGGATGGTGATCAGGTAAGTGGAATTGTAACGGCAACGGATTTAATCCGCTACTTTCTCAAACAGGGTGATTGAATATTAGTAAGCCAACTTGACCTCGATCAAACGCCTGATATCTTCCAGTACTTCGGGATCACGGACATCAATCCGGATTCCCCGCCCTTCTGCATACACTTTAGCCGATAGGAGTTCTTTTTTGATCGTATCGGAAATGGTGCTGTTTACGATTGCGTCGGTAGCTTTTTGACCGAATACAAATGCGGCTTTGAAATAAGCTTCCCGTGGAAGCAGGTAAACAATGACCCTCTTTTTGTCATTGATCCGAAAGCTCCATCCAAATTTTTTTCCGGAATATTTCCATTCTTCCACGGAGTCAGGAGCCTTTTTCTGAACATAATCCCGGATGGAATTCCACAGATCGCAGGTTTTTTCCAATTTCTCGGAAAGGTCCTGGTCTCCCGGAATTAGTTCTTTATTGGAAAAAATACTTGTGTCCATGAGGCGAAATTAGTGAATTATAGGATGCATGAGGCTGTTTGCAGTGATGATGCGGATTAAAAACAGCCTGAACCTGAAGGGGAAAAGTCAACTCGGGCACTGACGAATGTCATTGTTCCCGGAAGTAGAATGGAAGACATTAGTGGAATTAACTTTTAAACGGTTTGTCATGGAAGCGATTCAGATTGAAATCAATAACCATCGGAAGGTATTCGCCATCCGGGAGCTATTCACGAATAAATTCAGGAATTTGAAACTCGAATTCTATGCAAAGCCTCATACAGAAGGTGGACCACATCCCGAAAAAATGGTGCGAAATAGCAGCTTTACAGTTGGTGATTGCCGGTCGGGAGGTAAGAACGGAATGCTCATTATAAATCCGGAAATGACCCCTTCAGAACTTAAGGATTATTTAAGAAACACATTTGGCCTTGAGACAGAAATTTATAGATGGACAGAAGAGTCCTGGCAGATAATTGACTCAGGCGATATGACACTCGAAAAAATTAACCGGCTGAACAATCTTTCAGTTTAGTCGCGATGTGGGAGAATATTAAAAATAGCGTAATCGAAATAGGTGAAATAGCCCGTTTTTTTATCCGTTTTTTCAGAGAGTTTTTCAGAAAAGGATACGAGTTCAGGGAAATGCTTCGGCAATGTTTTTTTCTGGGTTACAAATCACTGGGACTGGTAGCAATAACCGGCTTTATTATAGGTTTGGTTATTACGATACAGTCGCGTCCCACATTGATAAAATTCGGAGCTGAAGCCTGGTTGCCAGGAATGATCTCTGTTTCTCTTGTAAGGGAAATTGTTCCGGTTATTACGGCATTAATCTGTGCAGGAAAGATCGGTTCCGGTATCGGTGCAGAATTAGGTTCCATGAAAGTAACGGAACAGATTGATGCGATGGAAGTTTCCGGGACCAATCCGTTTAAGTACCTCGTGGTAACCAGGGTAACAGCGGTTACACTCATGGTTCCATTGCTCGTTGTTTTTGCGGATGCGATTTCACTCTACGGAGGTTATCTCGGTGTAAACCTGCGCGGTGCGATCAGCTGGGATCTTTATTGGACTCAGGTGATGGAGTCCCTTTCTTTCGGAGATATTATCCCGTCAATTTCCAAAACGTTCTTTTTTGGTTTTGCAATTGGAATTATCAGCTGCTATAAGGGATACACAACACAACATGGTACGGAAGGTGTGGGAAGGTCTGCAAATGCAGCAGTTGTTGTTTCCTCCCTGATGGTATTTGTGCTTGACCTGGTAGCTGTTCAGATAACTGATTTATTACAACTGATATGAGTCTGAAAACCGGATATGGAACTGAGACCGAAACATCGGGGACCGTCATTTACCTGGAAAACCTCTGTAAATCATTTGGGGAAAATAAGGTGCTTCGCAATTTCAACCTGAGATTAAACAAAGGTGAGAATATTGTTATATTGGGAAGATCCGGTTCCGGGAAATCGGTATTGATCAAATGCATCATCGGTTTGATAAAACCCGATTCCGGAATTATCCGTGTATTGGAGCAGGATATGTCTGGCATCGGTCTTCGCGAACTGGACCAAATACGCTCCCGTGTGGGATTCCTTTTTCAAAGCAATGCGCTTTATGATTCGATGACTGTCAGGGAAAACCTGGAGTTTCCATTACGCAGGCATCGGAGGGAAATGTCGGAAGAGGAAGTGGCCCGGCTTGTTGAAGAAGCATTAACCAATGTGGGACTCCCTCACACTATCAACATGATGCCATCGGAACTTTCCGGTGGAATGCGCAAACGAATCGCGTTAGCGAGAACCTTGATTCTTAAGCCGGAAATAATTCTGTATGATGAACCCACTACCGGTCTTGATCCGATTACTGCCGGAGAAATCAGTGATCTAATGATCGAACTTGGAAAAAAATATCACACCTCGTCGATTATCATATCACACGACATGCATTGCGTAAAGAAAGTTGCGGAAAAAATTGTGATGCTGATAGATGGAAAATGCTACCAGGAAGGTACTTATGAGCAGCTCAGGGCGTCCGAAAATGAAGCCGTCAAAAAATTTTTTGAATCATGAAAAAAGAAACCAACAGAAATATCCGCTTAGGACTTATTGTATTAATAGGGACTCTGGGAATTATTGCTGCACTTTACTATGTCGGGAGCAAACAGCGTTTGTTCGGAGATACGATCCATATCAGGGCAGAATTTTATAATGTTAACGGACTCAGAAGTGGAAACAGTGTACGCTATGCAGGAATAGACGTTGGAACGGTCGATGAGGTCGAAATCGTTAGTGATTCTTCCGTAATGGTTACTATGTCGATTGACAGGGATGCTTGCCGGTTTATCCGGAAAGATGCCGTGGCAGTTATTGGAACGGATGGATTAATGGGGAATAGAATTGTTAATATCAATGCTTCACACAGTACAACTCAGGAAATAAAAGAAGGAGATAAATTGCTTACATACAGGTTGGTAGAAATGGATGTAACTCTGCAAACATTGAATAAAACCAACCAAAATTTAAACGTGATATCGGCAGACTTGCGCGCTATTTCAGGCAAACTGAATAGTGACAGGTCATTACTGAACCTGTTGCTCGACCCTGGAGTATCAGCTGATGTACAATCAGCGATCACCCATTTTAGGTATGTAGGGGAAAACACGGCAGTGCTTACGGGAGACCTGCGTGCAGTAGCCCGGAATCTTCGTGAAGGAAAAGGAACTGCAGGTCTGATACTGGGGGATACGGTTTTGAGAAGTAATGTAAGTCGCACAGTTGTCAATATCCGTTCACTGACAGACAGTCTGGCGATCGTTTCAGGAAATCTTCAATCCTTGTCCGATGACTTGAAAAATGGCAATGGAATCGTTAGAGTGTTGTTCACAGATCCGGAATATCTGAAGAAATTTGATTCCATCCTGACCCATTTCGAAAATGGAGCAGATGATTTCGATGAAAGTATGAGCAATTTAAAACACCGGTGGCCCTTTAAAGCAAAGAAAAAAGAAAAGCGCTAATCCGCCGGTCTTACCATATCTCCACCAAATGTTATGTCAAAAACACAGCAGAAAGTACGTTCGTTTTTTATTCGGATGAAAAGTACAAACACTATTTTCTTTTAGCTGAAAGTCTTCATCCATGCAGTCTTCGGATGGGTTCATTCAGATTTCCACTTTCGCGGAAGTGCAGGGTAAAAACAAAACAAAGGCCATGAAACGAATTCCATGGCCTTCAGAGCGGTTGATCGAACTTGAACTAGAATCTACGAACCGCTCGTATTTCAAAAGTCGCAGCTTTGTTAATGGCCATAACAGATGTTCCTCCCGGAGTGATCACCACAGCATTTGCATCTGTATTGTTTGCCTCATTGGAACTCCAGTAAGGAGATGTAAGCAGGTTGGTTCCACCATTCGCTGTTGCAGTTGCATCAATAATCGTGTAGTTGGCACCGATAAGCTCTAACTCTGCCTTTGTTGGAAGATACCAATCGGAATAAGTAACAGTTCCTTCAGTGATCTGCAGTTCATTACAAGCTGCAGCAGCATAAGGGTTGCCGTCATCACCGATGGAGATTTGTGCCGGAATAATAATGGTTGTATTAGCAGTACCTGCGTATATACCATTTCCGTCAGCACGTGTTTTACCGTAAGTACCGGCAAACCATCTCACGGTAGGTATGTCGTTTTTGGCAACTACCAGTCCGTGCTGTCCGCTTTCGTCTACGTAACATACTACGCCACCTTGTGCAAAATCTCCTACTTCGTATTTCACCAGACCGGCAACATATCCCATGCCTGCAATGTCTGTGGAATCAGTGTGATCGTTCCAGTTTGCAGTATCTATAGCTGTTATTCCGGATGCAACGGAAGCGCCGAAGACCGGATCATTTTCGTTGGCACTGTTTGCGTGAAGTGCGTAAGGAACGCTTAATAACTGGGTAGTTCCTGTAATTGTATAATTTGTTCCGCCTGCAGGATCTGTTTCGGTTTTTACAAAGTAAGGTCCTGCTGACCAGTCGATTCCCGAAAAAGTACCGGAAACAACCGTTCCCGATCCAATCTCAATGCTCACTAAGCCATTGATATTTGAAGTAGGGGTTTGTGTTTCCTGGTAAGTCACGGTTCCACCCGGACTTCCCTGTAAAATGCTGACACGCATGCCGATATTCTGGTTGGTTACCAGTGTGTTGGATGCATTGCGAATGACAGCCTGGTAGCTCATTTTTTGTGGTGCCTGCGAAAAGAGATTAAAGGCAAGTAATAATAAGATTGCGGTATTTAATATGCGTTTATTCATGGTGTTTAGTTTTTAATGATTTGGAACTCTTTTACTAACTGACCGTTATCAGTTACTTTCAATAAATAGGCGGCCGGAGCCAATTGGTGCATGGAAACACCCGTTTCATGCTGGTTGATTTCCCTTTCTTCGATAAGTTTCCCACGGGTATCAAAAAGCTGGTAAGTAAGCTTTTGATTCGCGTAATCACTCACTGAAATGGTCATGCTTCCGGCAGTTGGATTTGGAAAAGCAGCAAGTTCTAAAGTAATGTTGTGATCTTCCAGACCAACTGTGGTAAGGATTTCATAAGGCTGTTGAACTCCCTGGTTTACTTCTCCGCTCGGTCCGGAATTGGAAGTGTAATCAATTTGTCCGATGGTGTAACTGCATGTTCCGCCTGCACCCGAGGCTTCATTCCCCGCGGCCGGTAAAGCTTGTTGTGCATGAAGTCCACCTGAGCTGGCAATAAGGAGTATTGCAGCTGCAATGATTTTTCTTTTCTTCATAGTCTTGAATATGTGTGTAAGATTTAAGACGCTTATCCTATTTCGGAGTTGCACGGATCATATTTAATCACATTTTAACTGTTTATCGTTGAATTTTTGATGTGGTAATAACCATTAGCATGTTGATAGAAATAGAAAAGGCCGCCTCGTTTGGAGGCAGCCTTCGTGCTTTTTTTTGCAACGGATTACGCGATTTCAATCAGTTTGGGAGCTTTTTTGGCTTCTTCCTTTTTAGGGATAGACAAGTTCAGTAAGCCATTTTCATAACGGGCACTTATTTTATCCTGATCTACCACATCTTTTGGAAGTTGAAAACTTCTCTGGAAGGACTGATAACTGAACTCCCTGCGAGTGTAGCGATCTTCTGTTTCCTCACTGCTTTGCTGCTTGAAGGAAGAAATCGTCAGCAGGTTGCCGTCAAGCGTAATCTTGAAATCTTTTTTGTCCATACCCGGTGCTGCAACCTCGACTTCGTAATTGTCACCCGTCTCCCGAATGTTCACCGATGGCATAGTTGTGCTTGTTGAAGAATAATTGTTGTTTCCCCAGTTGAAAAGTTCGCGTCCAAAAAAATCGTCGAACATCGGGGAAAATGAGGGAAATCTGTTCCCATTCTTTTTTACCAGATTCATAACCAACTTTTTTAGTTAAACAATAATTATAAATAACTTACAATCAGTTGGAAGCAAACAAAATGCCAGTCAAAATAAAGCTGATATTTTTTCAGTTTCAGTGACAAATTTTCAGGTTTTCTGAAAATTTTTCAGCATCTCTGAACACAAATAAGATGTTTAAAATGTAACTATTTGTCAAATTGTTTTTTATTAGGCTAAAATGCTTTAATTAGCATTTGGAACTACAGTGAAAACTCCTT
>DJFP01000164.1 GCA_002432565.1 Flavobacteriales bacterium UBA5869 | reverse complement strand
CACCCATTTGGCTGATCCAGGATACCCAATACTTACTTGAGATGCATCAAAATAGTACAGACGGGTACTATTTCGGATCCAGTACTCAAATCGGACAGCATCTTACTTACCTGGACATGCGTTACTGTAACGGATGCGATCAAAACACCTTTCCGGGGAATTACCTCAATTCGATTCATTACGGATATCCCGATTTTTGGTACTATTCCAAGAATAATGTAATTCCGGCTCCGACTTATCAGCTAGGTTCTTTCTTCACTGAAATGGCTGATGAGCATTTCATCTGTTACGGTGATTCTGCTGTCTTACCTCTAACAATTACAGGTGGACAAACACCTTTCAACATTCAATGGACGGGAACGGAACTCTCAGCAAACACCATCGCACAACCCATTGCCTTTCCTTCTGACACCCTGGAATACCAGGTAAGTATTACGGATGCATGTGGTTTCAGCACCACAGATTCCATAACCTTCAATGTGGGTGCTCTTCCGGCAGCGAACCTGCAGGCCACGGCAACAATTGTCTGCAATGGAGAATGGTCCGAATTAACAATCGACACGACCTACAGCGCCGTTTGGGATGATAATTCCACTGCCGATTCATTGGTGGTAACTCCAACAGCAACTACAACTTACCATGTTCAAACAACCGACAACAACGGCTGTCAAAGCTACGATTCCATTCAAATCGTATTCCATACACCAGCTTATTTGACCAGAGTAATTCATAAATGTTTCGGGGAAAGCTACCAGATTGGGAATCATACCTACACATTAAACGGCACCTATGTTGATACGCTCAGCGGAGTTTCCAATTGTGACAGTATTATTACAACCGAACTGACTTTCCAGGAAGATATCGATTCACAAATCCAGCAGATTGAATTAACCCTGGTTGCAGACCTGGGTGCTGACGGATACCAATGGGTGAATTGTGCAACAGGAAACATGCCGATTCCGGGTGCAACGGATTCGTATTATGAAGCAACTCAGAACGGGAGTTATGCTGTTATTTCAAGCATCGGTTCCTGTTCCGAACAATCTGCCTGCATCGTAATCAGCACTGTTGGCCTGGAAGAATTTGATCAAATAGACAATCTTTCCGTATATCCCAATCCTACTACAGGAAACCTAACCATCCAGTCTTCAGTTTCGCAGGAAGTAAAGATCCTCGACGTTATTGGAAATGTAGTAAGAAGAGAAGACGTTACCGCTGGAGTAAGCAAACTAATCGATGTGCGTACTTTAGGAACAGGTTCCTACTACCTTCAGTCGCGGACAAAGGTGATTCGATTCGTCATTCAATAATTGGGAAATTCAAAATTATTCGGGGGTTTAAAGGGTTCAAAATTTGAACTCTTTGAACTCTTTGAACTCTTTGAACAATTAATTCTTCAATCTTGGAAGGGTGATCAGAACAGTAGTTCCTTCAGCTGAAGTCTGTTCTATTTCAATGGAACCGCGGTGGGTTTCAACAATTTGTTTGACCATTGCCAATCCCAGACCTGTACCGGTTGATTTCGTCGTAAAATAAGGTTCGAATATTGTTTGGATCTGGTCTTCCGGAATGCCTGTTCCATTATCCTTTATCCGGATAAAAACCAGCTGTTCATTCGTTTCAACAGCAACTACTATTTGAACAGGGTTGTTCAGCGCAACAGCCTGAATTCCGTTTGAAACCAAATTATTCAATACGCGAAGCAGCATTTCCTTATCTCCCGGTATTAAGATTCGTTCCTCTGATGTGTTTAATTCCAAATTAATATGAATATTCGAATCGCTGTCAAATAATGCAACTACGGCCTTTATTAGTGCAATAAGATCAATTTCCGTAATCACTGGTTGCGGCAGTTTCGCAAAATTCGAGAATTCATTGGCAATATGTGTCAGCGCATCTATTTGTTCTATTAAAGAACTTGTAACGCGTTCAATCCGTTCGGATGCCTTCGGGTCGTTCGGATCAAAAACCCGTTGCAGGTGCTGAATACTCAGCTTCATAGGAGTGAGCGGGTTTTTAATCTCATGTGCTACCTGCTTGGCCATTTCTCTCCACGCACTTTCACGCTCCGACTGTGCCAGTTTTGCAGCGGCTTCCGCCAGTTCGTTCAATTTATGATTGTACTCCGCAACCAATGATCCGATCTCATCCTGCGCTTTGTAATTAATCTGCAAACTGTTCTTGCCCAATTCGAACTGTGAGAANNGACAATACGAGCAGGAGCATAAAAACATTCAGGATGGCTACGAAGAACTGTCTCAATTGTTCCTCAAATACGTTTCGCTGGTCAAAATGAAGAATGTTCAGATAACCCAGCAGCTCGTTTTCATGGTTAAAAACCGGGACGTATCCCGACAAATAGACCAAAGATCCGATATTCTCCTCATGAATAAATTCGGAACGCATACGAAACTGTAGTTCATACAGTGCTTTGGGATTCATTTGCTCGCTCAGCAAACCCATGTTGTAGATCTTGGTCCTGGAAGTTCCGGCCAAAATTCCATCTGACTGGTATAAATTGATATCTGCAAGAAAAACCTTCGACCATCTGCGCAGCTGGTAATCCAATTCATCCTGGTTCTTGTCACTGAACTTCTCAGACATAAATCGTTGTCTTGAATTGATCTCATTGATCACTGATTTCACTTTTTCGCGAATCTGGTCTGTTGAGTAGCTTCGGTACTGACCGCTCAGCATCGTTGTACTCGCAATACTGAATCCGCCCAACGAGATCACAATCAACCCGATCAAAACCAATTGAATTTTCGTGATCATCGATATTCCATTCGAGAACTTTACCCCATTCAGCTGCTTCAGCAACAAAACAATTGTCAGCATTGCTCCAAAACAAACCAGTAAAATTGACGTTGTCGTGAGATAGGATAACCAGGAAGGGATCATCTTGGTTAAGATAATTGCGTCCGTCTTGGATTTCTTAAAGATCAAATGCTCGAACCCATCTTTTTCGTACCACTGATGTCCCTCATCACTATAATCACCAAACATCATCAGACCGGTCGGATAACTGTAAGCACCGTAATTCAACACCAGGTGATTATTAAAATACTTGGCAATAGAATAACGTTCCAGGGACTCAAAAACCGCAGTCTGCTTGGAGATCAGCAATCTGGGGAAACCAATTTTCTCCGGAATACGCTTGGATTTCATGGTCCCGTAAAAATGGACCTTTATTCCATTACGTTCCAGCGGCTGGTAAAACACGTAATTAAACTGGCTGGTATAATCCTTTACATAATACAAACTGGAATCTATCTCTGAACGTATACCGTGCCGCTCAATCAATTCATCCAATTGCTTTTTGTATGTTCCATTCAAACGGATTCCAAGACTGTCTTCCAAATAGTAGTAAAAATCAACATCAAACCGATCCCAATAACCTTTGAAAACCTGGTACTCCATGGCTTCCTTCAATTCGGAAAAACTGGGTTTTGTATCGTGACGGAATAAGCGTTTCAGGAAAGGTTCCGAAATCAGTTTTTCTTTTGCGTTTGTAAAATCAACTTCAGCATTGATATCCCGGTCATCGGCCAGCTGGTTGGCAAAAAGCAAACGTTCTTCCCGTTCCTTCTTTTTCGCTTCCATTTCAAGATTCATGGTGATCCCAAAAGAAACCAGGAAAGCGGCAAGCAAATAAAACGTGAAATTCCAGCTGCCACGAAAGCTTACCAACAGAGCTACGATCAAAAGGGAGAACATCCAGATAATCCAGAAACCGTGCAGGTGGAAAATCCACTCGTTTGCAATAATAACCGGGAAAAAAAGCATAAAAAGCATAATCCAGACCTCCGCTTTCCCCGGTTTGAGATTCCTCCAGTTGTCAATCACTAACTGGTAAAAACGAATAAGGCCCAGAGAACCCAGTCCGATAAGGAAAATAAAAACGATGGAAAAAATATTAAGCTTCAATAATTCACTCAAATGGATCGGAATAGTAGAATTGACGATGATCAGTTTGATGAGCTGCGGATATACCATCATCAACACCGGTATTAAAATCAATCCGGAATAAATCACGAACTTATTGGCGGTCCCAGTTATTATTTTTCCCAATGAAGGCGCAATCATCAGCAATGCTACGAACCAAACCAGTACTTCCCCGAAATTCGGAATCCAGCTGTTCAAAGCCATAAGTCCGGGTTCAAACAGCACTGTATCCTCCATCCAATCGAACCACTCAAAGTGCAAAGCCAGGTAACGCAGTGTGAGAATTCCAACTATAAAACCTACACGCGCTAAGGTTGTTCGCAGGTATTTGTTGATTTTCAGTGAAAGTAATAATACGATAACAATGATGGTTGCAAAAATAGTAATCAGCAAATGCTCGTTATCCGGGTTTTGATTTAAAGTATTGATTCCAAAAACAGGGTCATTGTTCTGATCAAAAATGGTGTGATCTTTTTCCGTAACTAATGAAACTGTTCCGTGAATAGCCGGAAAAGGCTTAAAAAAATAGTCTTTCAGCTGGTCATTGGTAATCGGAAAGACCCGTTTAATTCCGAAAGTAACGACGAAAATATCCGATCCCTGCTTTTTCATTTGGGTGTAATACCATCCATTCTGCATTTGGACTGGGCCATTCACCGGAAAGTGCAGATCGGTAAAGCGGTTTACAGGACATTTATTCGTATTCCAAAAAACCAGTGAATCTCCATGATAAACATGGACGAAAAGGGTGTTTTCCAGGTAATTATATTTTTTAGAAAATTCACCTCTACTGAGAGTTTTCCAGTCATTCGGAACGTGATTTAATTCATTTCCGGCCTTCTCAATCTGGTTTAAAAAAACTTCCTGGAACTGGTTAAGGTCTTCTTGACCCGATTGTTTTATAGAGAAAAACAATCCAATTAAAAGCAAAAAACATGCACTTAATATCAGTGCATATCCTCTTTTTGCGAAAAATTGAATTATTCCTTTAAGCATAATAATTTGGGAGTCAGCATTTGGATCAGTCTTTCAAATTCCAAATCTGCCTGCTGATCATTTTCGAATACAAAATCCGCCAGGTGCATGTATGGTTCCAGGTACTGCTCATAACAAGGTGCTACATGATTCTTCCACTGGTATAGAATTGCTTCCCTGGAATATCCACGCGTTTCCTGGTCACGATACAACCTTCTGTCCAACTGCACTTCCGGATCTACATCCATAAAAATAGAAAAATCCAGCAATTCATGGACACCGGCATACTGGAACAGAAAAAGGCCTTCCACAATAATAATCGGAGAAGGATCCAGGGTAATCAACACACTTTTATTCGGCGGAGCATTGAAGTGATACTCTTTCACTTCAATCGATTTTCCTTCTCTCAGATTTCTCAGATCCTCTACCAATCGCTCTTCATCCAATGCTGTAGGTAAATCGAAATTCACATGTCCGTTCTCATCAGAAATCTGCTGATCAATAGGCAGATAATAATTATCCATAGAAAAAACGGTAGGGTGAAGTTCACCATAAAATGCCGCCAGGCGCTTTAGAAGAGTTGTTTTTCCGGATCCGCTCCCGCCACAAATTCCAATGATCATTTCTGCTTATATTCGAAGGTTAAACTGTTTTTTGTTGGAAATTGCTTTGTATCAAAAACCAACCACTTTGTATTCAATTCAACTACAAATTTACTCGGAAATTCCTCAGTAAGCAAGCGACTTGGATTAGACGTTGCCTGATCGATGGTCCCGGACACGATTCCGGTACTTGAATTAAAGTTGTGAAAATGTCCTTCCGACTTACCTGAATTAACATACCAGCCTATCCCCTCATCCATTCTGAAACAGCCCACTTCCAAGTCTTTTTTCGGATTGTATGAAGAACAGACAGATGTACATGTTTTCGTCCATTCTTTGCCATCCATTTTATAGCTGGTCAAATTTGCTGTTGTTCCGTTCATTTCAATCCCACCTACATAATAGGCGCCGTTTGCAAAAACCAATGTTCCTTTTTCATTGGGTTCACTTCTTTTCAACAGAGCACTTCCTCTTCTTCCGAAACCAACACGTGCATGCGCACTAAAATTCGTTCCT
>DJFP01000103.1 GCA_002432565.1 Flavobacteriales bacterium UBA5869 | reverse complement strand
GATTTCACTGACCAAAGTGACGAATCTGCTGGACCCGTCTAAATTTTACCGTGTACACCGCAATCACATCGTCAATGCCCACGAGATCGAAGAGATCCAGCCATCGGACAGCTTATTGGTTATGAGCAATAAACAGCATATCCCTATCAGCGATCACTACAAAGAAGTGCTGAACCAGTTTAAGATCATTAAATAGAGTCAAGACAATCAGAGTCATGAGTCAAGACAAATTCATAAGAGTAGTTCTAGGTCCTGACTCTTTCAGTCTTTTCTCCTGACTCTTTTTCCTTCTCAATTTTCACTTTTCAATTCAACGAATGTCATCACCGGTCTGAAACCAACCGTAGGATTTGCTTCTGTAAATTTTTTAGTGCTTTGGTTTCGGATGTCGAAGCCCGGAGAATACCAGTCGCCGCCCACAGCCAGATTGCCGTCTGAGATCATTTCTGAAACATTTCCGTTCAGGTTGTAAATTCCATATTCGTTTGGCCGGAACGAACGCACCGGTGCTGTTAAATCGGCACAGTCTGACCCCGGTGCTAAGTAATCCATCGGAAAATTCTTTACCACTAATTTCCCCGTTGAGTCTCTTGAGATGGCACTGGCTCCAATTGAAAGAAAGTTACACTGGAATTTTCCGTCTTCTCTACGGATATAAGGTGAATCCCATGAGTAAGGACGGTCTATGCTGCTTCCGTTTGCCGCGCGGAGAAATTCCGCTCTTGTCGGCAGACGGAAAACGATCGATTCATTTCCGGTATTCTTTCGCCAAACCCGGGTCAGCCATTCGCAATACTTTTCGGCCTGAAGTTTTGAAACATTGACCACAGGATATTGACGGTACGCCGGGTGACTGAAATAATATTGAACGTACTTAGAAAGCGCAAATGAAGATGTATTCCATTTCGTAGTATCGGGAAGAGCCTGTTTGTATTCTTCGATGCGATCGTTTTGCTTTAGATCGAATAAGTATTCCCGGTAGGAAAAATTACTCACCTCTTCTTTCATCATAAAAAATCCCTGGCAGCTTACAGAGTCCTTGTCGACTAGTGTAAATCCCGACGGAACATAAGCGTAGCCTGATTTCATCGCTTTTTTCATTCCTTCCAGGTCCAGGATGGGTTTTTTGGGTTTTGAAAAAGAAAAAAGGATTGCGCTAGTGATCAATGAGATGGATAGAAGTGTTGTTTTCATGTGTTCGTAGATTTACCTCCCTAAACGAGGGAATGAAAAGTTGGTTACAAAAAAAAACTCCCACCACCGGGATGAGAGTTTTATCGTAAATTATCGGAAGTTTAATGAAACAACTTCGTAATGTAGTAAATTCCGGCGGCTAACAAACCTGAAACCGGGATCGTTAAGATCCATGCCCAAAGTAAGTTAATAGTAACACCCCAACGAACGGCGCTTAAACGTTTTGTTGCACCGACCCCGATGATGGAACCTGTAATAGTGTGTGTGGTAGAAACCGGGATTCCTAAGTTGGAAACCGTAAATAGCGTCAAAGCTCCTGCTGTTTCGGCACAAACACCTTCCAATGGGGTTACTTTGGTGATTTTTGTTCCCATTGTCTTCACGATCTTCCAGCCACCCATCATGGTTCCAAGACCAATCATTAAGTAACAGGAGAAAGCAATCCAGCCAGGCATCGTTTCGGAGTTTACTTTGTCTTTAAGTTTGTGTCCGCTCAACAAATTCCCGTCCTTATCGACATAATCCTTGAAGATAGCAGCCTCCAGGTATTTCTTGTTCAATTTTTTTCCTTTGAAAATAACATCATGTGTTTTCGCATCATAAAAATCATCGCCTTTGGTATAGATCAGGATGTGGTCTTCTTTCTCGATCTTCAGAGAATCAATGTTTTGCGTATATTCAGGTTTGAATTTCGCTTTTCTACCATTTGCATCTTCATACTCGATCTGGAACACTTCCGAAATCTGGAACATCTTAGGAATATCTCCTACGATTTGTCCCTGGTCATTTCGCTGCGAGTTGGCAAATACCATCAATGCCGCGCAAATAATCCCCATTACTTTTTGTGAATCCGCTCCACCATGTCCCAATGAGAATGCTGCGGAAGAAAGTAACTGCAGTTTTTTGTACATATTTGATTCTTTCAAAGCCGTCTGGCGTTTTCCGTGAACCAATTGGTACCAGGTATAAGTAAGAATAAACAGGATGATCATTCCCATTACGATCCACATCATAACCGGTTTTACATCCAGGTATTCTACCATGTAATCCATGATAAAGTAAGTAGCGGTAGAAAGAACAAGAATGGAGATCATTTTTTTAGCGAAGTTTCTGCTTACGGTAATCAAAGCAATGACAAAAGCAATGATACCTCCAATGAAAGGCGCGAGGAAAATAAACAAAGTGACTTTGATAATTTCTGCAGAAGCAATGACACCGAATCCGGCATGAGCAACTGCCGCACCGGCAAATCCACCGATCAATGTATGAGAAGAGGAAGATGGAATTCCCAGCCACCAGGTCAATAAGTTCCAGATCATCGCAGCGATCAATCCGGAAAGGATCACATAAAGGTCAATAGCACTGTTATCTACTGTCTTTGCTACAGTATTCCCAACACTCATATCGAATACCCAGAAAGCAACAACGTTGAAAACCGCAGCCCATACAACTGCCTGGAAAGGAGTCAGTACTTTGGTGGAAACAACTGTGGCAATTGAGTTTGCGGCATCATGGAATCCGTTTACCAAATCGAAAAGTAAGGCAAGGATAATGATGGCAATTAATAATGAAAACATATCTTATTGGTTTACCATTGAATATTAAGCGTATTTTACAACGATTGATTCGATTACATTTCCTGCATCTTCACACTTATCTGTTGCAACCTCCATGATTTGATAAATCTCACGTTTTTTGATCAGGTCTTTTGCATCAATATCCGAATCAAACAGCTTTTCAATGCTTAGATCAAAAATATCATCTGCCTGGTTCTCAACATAATTGATCTTGATTACACACTCTACAATTTTTTGTGTGTTTTTCAGGTTTCTAAGTTCCTTTACGGCAGCATTAACAGCTAAAACCGCATCGTGAATTGCATCAGCCATTTTCAGGATTCCGGAATCGTTCGGATCAACCTTGTAGAAATTGATTTTTTTTGCAGAAGCATAGATGTAATCTGCGATATCATCCAGTGATGTAGCTAATGAGTGGATATCTTCACGATCAAATGGAGTGATGAAATTTCTTCCTAATTCCACAAAGATCTTGTGCGTTAAATCGTCGTTTTGGTGTTCCAAATCTTCCATTTCTTTAATAATGGATGCTCTCTTGTTGTAATCAGATTCGTTGACACATAATACCAATTTACCTGCGATTGCTTCCAGGTTCTGAGAAGCCTCTTCAAATAGAGAGTAAAACACTTTGTCTTTTGGTAAGAAAAACTTTAAAATTCCTGATGCCATTTGTTTAAACTTAATATTGATGGCGCAAATGTAATTCGACTTTACGGAGGATGTTTCGCGGAATGCAAATGTTAACGAAATGGTAAAGTTGAAAGGTTTTAAGTGGGAATACCTGTTGGATTCCGGAAAGTATCAGTATTTGAGGCTGTTAAGATACAAGCAATGTTAACTCAATGTTAAGAAGTGAATTTTTGATTGTGGAGAAAGGGAGATTAAACAGGTTTTTTTGACCTGTAAAGTTCCCTAAACCGCCGTCAATGTTACCTGAATGTTAAAAATGTTATCAAAAAATTAAACTGTTATTTGGTTTAGGTTAATTCAATGTGAAGCCATTAGTTTTGCAAAAAATATCTGGTGCACCTCAAGGCATTTAGTATTATAAATAATTTTTGTAAACAAATAGGAACATGAAATATATCATACTTTTAGGCTCATTGCTAATCGGGACATCTCTGCTTTCTCAGAAGAAAGTGGACCTGTCAATTTTAACAAAACCTCAAAGAGGAATTGAATTTGTGGGGAAAGATTCATTGTTCTCTTTACGTCTTCAGTTTCGTATGCAGAACAGGGCAGCATTCCTTACGAGAAATGATGAAGATCTGTCAGCAGGTTCCTACGAGTTCCGGGTGCGAAGATTGCGTCTCAAGATGGAAGGATTTGTTTACAGTCCGAAATTAACCTACAAAGTTCAGTTGGCATTTTCCCGAGGTGACATGGATTGGGACATGACACAGGAGTCGGAGGTAAATACGAGTGTGAATATTGTGCGTGATGCGGTGATTTATTACGAACCCTTGAATAACCTTAAATTTGGTTTCGGGCAGACAAAACTTCCGGGAAACAGACAACGTGTAGTTTCATCCGGAGACCAGCAGTTTGCAGATCGCTCTATTGTCAATGCAACTTTTACTATCGATCGTGATTTTGGTTTTTTTGCATCCTATAAGCGGAATTATTTTGCGGTGCTCGGGTCACTGACTTCAGGAGAAGGAAGGAACAGCAGTAACTCGAACAGTGGTTTAAGTTATACAGGAAGAGTGGAAGCTTTGCCGTTCGGAGCGTTTTCTGACAAAAACGATTACCAGGAAGGTGATCTGGCTCGTGAACAAAAACCCAAATTATCTATCGGGGCATCGTACAATTTCAATGATGATGCAGTTCGTTCCGGCGGTCAGTTGGGAAGGGATTTATTCCTGAAAACAGATATGACAACAATATCACTTGATTTATTGTTCAAATACAAAGGGTTTGCACTTTATAGTGAGTTTATGCAGCGCAATTGTTCCAACCCGATTACGTATAGCTCTGATACAACCGATATTCAGCCTGTGTATAGCGGGTATGGCTTTTTACAACAGGTCAGCTATCTGTTTAAATCCAATTGGGAAGTGGCTTTGAGATATGCAGAAGTTACTCCATTCTCGTCGGTATATAACAATCCTGTATTCACATCGGTAAACCTTAAAAAGAACCAGGAATTCCAAGTGGGAGTTACTAAATATTTTTACGGCCACCGGGTGAAGGTACAGGGGAATATCCTGTATCAATTAACGAATGATTTGAAGTTTGGAACGGATACCGGTAAGTTCGGTGCCATTTTCCAGGTAGAATTAGGAATATAAAAAAGTAGGGGCAAATAATTATTTGCCCCCACTTTTTATCCTTTGAATTTATATCCGATTCCTTTGACGGTCTGAATGTAATCGTCGCCGATCTTTTCCCTTAGTTTCCGAACGTGAACATCAATAGTACGATCGCCCACTATAATGTCTGTTCCCCAAACGCGTTCCAGGATCACATCCCTTTCAAAAACAACTTCAGGTCTGGAAGCCAAAAGTGCAAGCAGTTCAAATTCCTTTTTAGGCAGATGAAGTGTTTCGCCGTTTTTGATCACCAGGTATTTTTCGCGGTTTATCACCAGGTCCGGAGTTCCTGCGGGTTTTGCCTGAACAGCTTCTTTTCTTCTTAATAATGCATGCACTCTGCTGATAAGAACACGCGGTTTGATGGGTTTTGAAATATAATCATCAGCACCCGCGTCAAGGCCCGCAATCTGGCTGTAGTCTTCATTCCGGGCTGTTAGAAAACAGATGAGTACATTTTCTAATCCGGGAGTATTCCTGATTTGTTCACACACCTCAATTCCATCCATTCCGGGCATCATGACATCCAAAATGACCAAGTCGGGTTTTTCTTCTTTGCAAAGGCTGATTCCTGTTTGCCCGTTTTCTGCAAGAAAAACTTTGAAACCTTCCTTCTTGAGATTATATCCAAGGATTTCGCGGATATCTTCTTCGTCATCAACTATTAAAATTTTATCCATTCTTAATGAGTTCCAGATCCATTCAAAGGTAAGAAAGTATTTTGAGTAGGCTGATTATTCGCCAATTATATTGCAAAAAACTAAAACGAGATAGTCAAAATGAGTCTTGAACGAGTTTTAATGTCGTGAAATTGTTAAAAAATCCGTTCATCAATCATTTCATCCATTCAACATGAAAAAGTATCTTTTTTTACGTCAAAAAAAACACCTTTCTTGGAATCTTAAAAAGGCAATGTACCCGGGTAACAATTATTTTATCGGGCGTATTTGTTGATTAATCGGTTCGATTTAAGATTTAATTGACTGATCGGTGAATTATTTAACGGAAGGACAATACATTCGTTTAAAGCATTCTTTAAATCCTTTATTTGTCCTTTTTTGTAAGTCTCTCGAAAAAGTGAAAAAGCAATGAGATTATGGCTTATCTTTGCCCTAGTAGTAGTAGGTTAGGTTGATTAGTGTGATAAGAGCTTGGGACGCCCGTCCTGAGCTCTTATCTTTTTAAGACGATTCCATCGCTAATTTCCCGGGATCATTTTTCCGAAACGTTTTCTTAGTATATTCACGGAAATAATCATCTTAGAATGAAATCAAAGGCTAAAATATTATTGGTTGAGGATGATACCAATCTNNATGATGCCGAAAAAAGACGGTTTCACACTTGCACGTGAGATCCGGACAATGAACCAGGATATTCCCATTCTGTTCCTTACGGCAAAAGCAATGACAGAGGATAAAATTGCAGGTTTCAATGCCGGAGGAGATGATTATCTGACCAAACCTTTTTCTTTTGATGAGCTTTCTGTTCGTGTAAAAGCACTGTTGAAGCGGGTAAATATACAGGACGAACCCGAACAAAAAATTGTTCATATCGGAACCTATGTCTTCGATACGGAGAATTTTACTTTGAAACATCCTGAGTTTGAAAAGACGCTTACTAAAAAAGAAGCAATGGTATTGAAAATTCTATGCAAATTCAAAAATGCTGTTGTTCCCAGAGAGAATATCCTGACAGCCGTTTGGGGGCAGGATGATTACTTTGCAGGAAGAAGTATGGATGTTTTCATTACGAAACTTAGAAAGTACTTTTCTATGGATCCTAAAATCGCTATTTCCAACATTCATGGTATCGGTTTCAAACTGGAAATTCTGCCTGAATGAGTTACATTTTACATATTGAAACTGCAACAAAGGTTTGCTCGGTTTGCTTGTCTTTGGATGGTGAATTGGTCCAAATCCGGGAATTCAAAGACGAAGGTTACTCACACGGCGAACAATTAACCATCCTTATTCAAAATGTATTGGAGCTGCAGGGAATTACCGCTGAAAGCTTATCCGCTGTTTCGGTTTCGGCCGGACCCGGTTCATACACCGGGCTTCGGATTGGAGTTTCAACAGCAAAAGGGTTGTGTTATGCGCTGAATATTCCCCTGGTCTCTATCGGTACACTTGAGTCTATGGCAGAAGTCGCCAGGGTCGCATACCCGGATTCCAATCTGTGCCCGATGATAGATGCTCGGAGAATGGAAGTTTTCTCGCTGATTACGAACTTTGAGGAAGATATACTGAAACCGGTAAGTGCCGATATCCTGGATGAGAATTCCTACACGGAGTTTGAACCCTTTGTTTGTTTCGGGGATGGAGCAAAAAAGATGGCAGCGTTTTGGAACGAACGGGATATCCTCTTCGATTTGGAACTGGAACCTTCTGCAAAAGGACAGGTCCATGCGGCTTATCAAAAGTTCCTGAAACAGGAGTTTGAAGATGTCGCTTACTTTGAACCGGCTTATCTGAAGGAATTTTATCAGGCACCTTCAAAGAAATGATCAATTATCAATGACTGCAATTATCAAGCGTGATCCTGAATGCTTACGTTAAAGTTTCAAGATGTGGAGTCTCTTGATAATTGAAAACTTCCCAATTGATAATCATTGTTGTCCGACAAAAAGATTTATTTTTCTTAATTTTCCCATATTTCATGAGGCTTTTAATCCATTCAAAATAATGGGGAGGGTGATTTTGAAATAAGAGTCTAATCTTTTTTGGCGGATTAATATTAGTTGCCAAAATGCACAATTACACGAGCTGTAGAACTATTGCAGAATTTTCCAATCATTACCCGTCCTTCAGATTTTCATGAAGAAGTGACAACCGGCCGATTTGGTTATCAATCCCGGAAAGTGCTAATTCTGGAGTGTTTGTAAAACAACTACAGAATTGCATTTTGGATCCTGATCCCGCCTTTTCGTGGATTGGTCAAAATCGGCTGGTTGGCCGGAAGTTGTAATTGTGCAAAGGCATTTTTGTCTTACTTTTTTTGCCTCGGAAAAAAGTAAGGGGTTAAAGAGGATCGTTCGAGGTGTTGGAAGTTTATTTCTGTGCTCTACGCTTCTTAATATTCGGTAGAAAGATTGTCACCATTCCGATCAAAGGCAGGTAGGAACATAAGTGGTATACATATGTTACGCTCGTTTTGTCGATGATCCCGCCAAGGATTGCAGATCCTAATCCTCCCATTCCAAAGGCAAATCCGTAAAACAACCCGGATACCATCCCGATTCTTCCCGGCAGTAATTCCTGTGCATAAACCAATATAGAAGAGAAAGCGGAAGCTAAAATTGCCCCGGCACATACAATGCATACACTCGTCCAGAGAAGACTATCAATATAAGGTAAGGCCAGTGAAAA
>DJFP01000055.1 GCA_002432565.1 Flavobacteriales bacterium UBA5869 | reverse complement strand
ATTCCCGAAATACCATTAATGGCTTCTTCCAGCGGTTCGGTAATCTGCGACTCAATAACATCCGGGTTCGCTCCGGTGTAATTGGTAGTAACCGTAATTATCGGAGGGTCAACGGAGGGGAATTCACGAACTCCCAGGAACAGGAAACCGATAACTCCGAAAAGAATGACAATAATCGATAGTACGGAAGCAAGTACAGGTCTATTGATACTTATGGATGCAATGTTCATTTTCCTGCCATTTTAGTTTTCACCGGTGCACCTGCTTTAACTGCTAATAATCCGGATATCAATACCTGGTCGCCTTCTTTCAAATTCCCGATTACCTGTACTTTGTCAGGTGTTCTGATCCCAATTTCGACCGGAATTTCTTCTACTAATCCATTTCTCACCACAAAGATCTTTTGCCCCTTTAAAACAGGGACCACACTTTCCGTTGGAACCATGAAGGCATTTTCCTCCTTGCCCATATCGTAATTGATCGAAACAAAAGAACCGGCGATTAATCCACCCGGATTCGGGAGGGAAGCGCGAACGGTCATCATACGTGTTCCTTCATCGATTCTTGGTTCGAAGGCATAGACTTTTCCCGAATAAGATTTGGAATCGCCCTCTGTTTTAAATTGGATCATTTGGCCGATCCGGACATTCCGCGCATACTTTTCAGGCACGGAGAATTCGATCTTTACAGGATTTTCCTGCACAATGGAAGTGATGAGGGTACTGGTGGAAATAAATGCTCCTTCGCTGACATGTCTCAGGCCGATTCTCCCGGAAAATGGAGCACGGATAGTTGCTTTGGAAATCTGGACGTTTAATAATTCNNCTGATTCCTTTTGCCTGGTACAAACTCCTTTTTCGGGCTTCGTCTTTTTCAGCCAGGTCCTGCTCTACCAATAATTGTGCTTTCTGAGCTTTTAAAATATCCGAATCAACCTGGACAAGAATAGTGCCTTTTGCAACACTTTGTCCTTCTCTGAAGGCAATGCGCTGAATTCTTCCGGAAACTTCCGAGTAAATATCTACTTGTTCGTTCGGGATCACCGAGCCCGGAATAGCTATTGAACGCACAACTTCACCTGCTTTGATCTGGATAACGTCGACTGTAACAACCGGAGCCTTCTGAGCTTTTAAATCTTCTTTTTTCTCGCCGCAAGCGTTTAAGATAAGAGCAAGTATTAAAATCGGTGAAATCTTTAGTATCATTGGGTTTTATTTTCGTTGGATGAAAAAATTCCGGGTTTATTTTTTCGGGTAAAAAAATTCGAACTGGTTAGCCGGGATATCTTGTGTTTTTGTAATGAGTTCTGTAAGAATTATCTGAAAGTTAGCATGTAAAGACGGATCTAACAAACTAAAAAAGTATTCATTGGCTTCTTTGATCCCTTTTTCAATTTCCAGTATCCACGGTTCTGCTTTAGGTGTAATATGCAACCTGCGCTCTCTGCGATCTTCCGGGTTTGTTTTCCGTTCGATAAAACCATCTTTTTGTAAGGCATCAATTATACGTACCATGGAAACTTTGTCCATTAGAAGTTGATCTGCCAATTCCTGCTGGTTCATGTGCCCATTGTTTTTCCCGATTAAGTACAGGGGAAAATAGTACCTCTCTACGGGAGTATGCTCTAAAAGCAGAGTTAGTTTCCCAATGTATTGCTTTGTAAGAAAGCTGAAAAATCGGCCTAAAGGCCACTCTTGTGTATCCATAATCCTTAAGATAGTTAGTAAAGCTAACTAATAACACGGCAATTAGTTGAGATTTAACGAAAAATTGACGAAGTTATTGGGATTCTCTTACATTTGTTCGAATAAATCTATTTACCATCACTTTTGATTAAGTCATTGCTTTCAGGATTACTTTTCAGTGCAATTGCGTGGAATACAGTTGCTCAATCCAATCGTATTTCCTGGGACTACAATTACGCACATTATGGTATTGGAAATGGCTTGCCGAGTTCGGAGACTTACCAGGTTTATCAGGACCATGCCGGCATACTTTGGATTTTAACGGACCGGGGGATTGTACGTTATGACGGATTTGGGTTCCATACTTATACAACAGAGAACGGTCTTGCAGATAATGTTAATTTCCGTACAGTAGAAGATCCTGCAGGTGGTGTTTGGTTCATCGGTTATAACGGATTATTGACTGTTTTTCGCGATGGGAAAATGCAGCCATATCGATTCAATAACCTGATTGAGAAAAAACTTAAAACCGTTAAGAATCCAATTGTTTCCTTACATGTTAACCCGGATCTTTCGATTGTTTACAGTTCTTTCAGATTGGGAGCTTTTTCTATAAGTGCACACGGACAATTGGAAGAACTCCCCATAAGATCAATTGGCGGAGGATCATTCTGGCAGTTCGGAGCTGATTTTTTGGTTCATAATTACAAGTATGGTGTTAATGCTGATCCGGTTACTGTTTTCTTGATACGGAACAATCGGAAATTCTTTATTGGGAAACTGCTTTTAGCCATTACGGTAAGGGTTAAAGAACATAAAAAGCATCTTTTTCTTTTGTCTGATCACAAGGCTTTTATGAATGACGGTAAGCAATTCGAATTGGTTTCCGGCGGGCAGCCAGCCATTGCTCTGGATGTAGATAAAGAATTTGTATACATCGGATATTATAAAGGCGGGGTAAAGAAATTCCGCTTTGACCCAAAAACAAAAAAGCTACTCCTGGTAAGTCACTATTTACCAGGATTCTCGGTTACTTCTGCTTTAAGTGATTTGAATGGGACCATGTGGTTTTCAACGCTTGAAAAAGGAGTGTTTGCGATTCATGATGAAGCATTTAAGCAGTTATCCATCAATGGCAGCCGGTTTAACGGAGATGTCAGGTTTATTACAGGTAATAAAACTAAAGTTGTACTGACTCATTATGTTGGAAAATGGCAGCAGCTTTATCCGCCTTACAGGTGCAAGGATGTAGGGAAAATGATTTATAGATATAACCTGGTTCCTGCTAAAGATGGATTTGCGTTTAACCAGGGAATTGTAGACTGGAGTGACTGGTCGGATGTGTACGATCAGTTCCCGGGAAACCCGATTTACGGAAAAGGAACATCAATTATTGGTAGTTCAAGACCGGACAGACCTGTTAAAATCATGGAAATGGACTGGATGACAAATAGCCTAAAGGTTTTGTTGCATTTACGTCCGTCTAAGCTTAGCAGTTCTTACAATTGCTACTATGTTGTGCCAGATAAGCGTTTTTTCGGATTGTTTGACCAGGGAGTGTATGCTGTCACTATCAGGAACCAAAGATTACACAAAGAATTTCGTAATGTTCTTGAAAAAAGAATTAGTTTGCTGGAATACAACTCGGTTTGGGGACTGATCGCCTGCTCAAATTCGGAAGGTCTTTTTAGAATTGATCCGGAAACGGAAAAAGCTTCCGGTTTTGCTTCTGATCTTGGTTTGGGGAAACAGGTCTTAACATTTTCCTTTGATGAAAAAGACCGGTTGTGGGTGGCTACCCGAAGGGGGATTTTCCTGCTGGTAAATAATTCCGGGAAAATATCGGTTGACTCTTTCCTGGATAGCGGTGCATTATCCAGTGCGGAAATAACGGATTTATATGTGTATGACAATCTGTTGCACCTGGCTACGAAAGAAGGAGTTCAGAAAATAGAGTGGATGCACATTAAAAAAAAGATAAAGGGTTTTCCATTAAAACTGTTTTCTGTAAATGCATTTGCAAATAATAAACAATTGATCGAGGGCAGAGTGTTTCCATCTCAAACAGATCTGATCAAAATTTCCCTTTACAGCAAAAACCTGGATAAATCTCCCGAATACCGTTACCGGTTTAATGCAGATGAGACCTGGATCACATCCAACAAGGGAGAAATTATTCTCAACAATCCTGCTGATGGAAATTATAGCCTGGAGATAGCATATCTTGATGCAAAAGAAAAATGGTCTGATTCTAAGATCCTCTACAATTTCTCGGTGGAAAAAGTCATTTTCCTTCGCTGGTATTTTATATTGCTTTATGTCGGGTTGGTTATCCTTTTGTTTTATGGGATTTTGAAATATACCGTTAAAGCTGCAAGCAGGAAAAATGAATTGCTGAACCGAATGATGGAATTGGAACGAATGGCCTTGTCAGCGCAGATGAATCCTCATTTCATCTTCAATTCATTGAACTCCATTCATAGTTTCCTGTTGTATGAAGAGAATGAAAATGCGGAAAAGTACCTGCTGCGTTTTGCAAAATTGATCCGGCAGACATTGGTCAATTCAAGGGTTACGTATATTACTGTCTCGGAAGAACATGAAACGTTGAATAATTATGTGCTTTTGGAAAAAATGCGCTTCAAGAATAATTTCTCCTACCGTATAGACTGCAATTTTAAAGAACTTCCCCAGCACGCATGTATCCCCCCGATGCTGATTCAGCCGTATGTGGAGAATGCAATTATTCACGGACTTTCAAAAAAGACAACAGATGCGGAGTTGTTTATTGGATTTTACAGAGAAGGCGAACTGTTAAAAGTGGTAATCCGCGACAACGGCATCGGTTATAAAGAATCTGTTAAGAATAAACGAGATAACGGACATAAATCATATGGTACTCAGATAACGGAAGAGCGCCTGAAATCTCTCCAGGAAAAAAGTAAAGATGGATTTAGTGTTCAGATCCGTGAAGCAGACGAATCCAATACGGAATTCCCGGGAACGGAAGTGGTGCTGACAATTCCGATACCCAACAATTGAAAATTGACATTGCAAAAATTGAAAAGTTAAATGAATTGAAAGCAGAAAGATCATTTACAGCAAATTAAAGCAGTCCCTCTTTTCAATTCTCCATTTTACATTTTCAATTGATTAGCCGTGCATCGTTTCTGCTTTTCCGTACTTGTCCATCAGCGAAGCTTCAAATTCCAGGAATGCTTTCCAGCGGGCGTCCACATCAATGCCTTCACCGTATTTACGCGCGAAATTCAGGAATACCGTATAATGCCGGGCCTCGCTTTCCATTAAGCTGCGGTAAAATACACGCAGGTCTTCATCATTGATTTCTTCAGATAAGATCTTGAAACGCTCACAGCTGCGTGCTTCGATCATTGCTGCAAAAAGCAGTTGGTTCACCATGTGCGATTTCTTCGGGTTCCCTGAATGTGCATGTTTCAGGAAATCCAGTAAGTCATGAACGTATGGGTCTTTGCGTTCAAAACCAAGTTCATACCCCCGTTCCAG
>DJFP01000257.1 GCA_002432565.1 Flavobacteriales bacterium UBA5869 | reverse complement strand
AATCAAAGCTTCTGATTTCAAAGGAAAATACTTTTCACAGCCAAACGGGTTTGATAATATGGATATCTGTCAGATCGCCAAGTATGCAGGTATCTCAGATAAACTGACATCCGTTGGGTTGTTTAACCTGCTTCCGGGTGATATCGCAGAAAGTGCTCATGCGGAAATTGCACAGATAATCTGGTATTTTATAGATGGTTATTCACAACGTGTCGGCGACTTCCCGATTGGTTCCAAAAAGGATTACACGAAGTTTACCGTTTTCCTGGATGAAATAAATCACGACATTATTTTCTACCGCAGCAATCGCTCTGAACGCTGGTGGATGGAAGTTCCTTATCCTCCGAAGCAAGGAATTAAATACGAAAGACATCACATGGTTCCGTGTGATAAATCTCAGTATAACAANNATACCTAACTTGTGGTGGAAAACCTATCAAAAGCTGGGGTAACCTTTTCTCCTTTGTTCCGTAATAAGAGTTTGTGTTAAATATTTATCTCTTCAACATTTCATTGTGGAAAAGATGGATTGATTGCACTAAAAAATTTTGTTTGTTCTAAAAAATACTTATTTTAGTCGCCAATTGGCTAAAATTTGTTAAAGTCAAGCACGTTAAAACCATAATTAGGACCCTTTAATATGAATAAAACGTTACGTATTTTATCAGCGTTTGTGTTGTGTTCTTTTGGAGCTTCTGCTCAGCAAGATATTGCATTAACACATTTTATTTACAATAAGTTCGCCATCAACCCGGGCGCTACTGGTATTGAAGAAGGGTTGTGTGGAAATTTAATTTATCGCAACCAATGGGATAAAGTAAACGGAGCACCGAATTCTGTAGTCTTTAACGCTGAAGTGAACATGGAGAGCTTTGGTAAGTGGACCGGAGGTTTTGGGTTGAATTTCACGCATGATGCAATTGGTTTCCAAAGACAAAACAACGTGATGTTGAATTATTCGCATCATATCCAGTTGGGTAACGGTCGACTAGGACTAGGATTGGGTGTCGGAATGGTGAATTTCGGTATGAGTCCTACTTGGATTGGTCCTCAGACACAGATTGACCCTACGTTCCCGGGAGCAAGTTCAGCCATTACTTTTGACTTAAACTTTGGTTTGTACTACCGTGCTGAGAATTGGTATGCGGGATTGTCTTCCACTCACTTGCAGGCTTCTGCTTTGAACCTGACAACCCAGCTTCCTTCTACCAGCGGTACAGGTACTGTTCCTTATGATTTAGCTCGTCACTACTACGCGATGGGAGGGTATACTTTTAAAGCGTTAGGACCTGGTGATCTGGATATTCAGGGGACTTTACAGACAGATTTACGCAAGTATTCCGGGAACCTGAATGCACGCTATATCTTTAGAGGATTCCTTTACGGAGGTCTTGGATTTAGAAACAGCGATGCGGTTTCCGTATTGTTAGGATGGAGAGCATTTAATATTACAACACCAAAAAATAGAATGTTTATGTGGGTTGGTTATTCTTACGATATCACAATCGGTAGATTATCAAAGATTTCCAACGGTACACATGAGATCGCGCTTAAGTTCTGTTATATCCCTGTGATACCAATTACGAAAGCACATCACCCTAAATGGTTGTAAAATCAAAAAAAAATTACGAATCTTTGTAACCATTTTTTATTCGATTCCGTTATATCGCAAAATTGATCCTGTAGAATGTTAACGATAAATCCGGAACTGTAAAATTGAACTAGAATGAAAAAACTGTTGTTTATCGGTTTAATTGGGGCCTTTATTGCCTCTTGTAGCTCACGTAGTGGCCACTTGACAGGGACATTAGGTCGTAGAGTTTACCAGCCTGAGATTCCCCTTGGGATGGTGTATGTTCCTTCGGGTTCCTACATTATGGGGGAAAACGATCAGGATGTGCCTTTCTTGCATCAAACTCGTGCAAAGACTGTGTCTGTTCAGGCATTTTATATTGATCAAACTGAGATCACAAATAACGAATATCGTCAATTTGTGGATTGGGTGAGAGATTCAATGGCACGTGAACGTATTTATTCCGGATTGGAGGAAGATGAAGAGGCATCTCGTTACATCAGCTACGAAGATATGTACTTCGATGAGGGTGCTTTGGAGATGGTCGAATTCGAACCTTCTGACCGTGATGTGAATCGTGCGCAATTTTCGTTNNAACTGGGATCGTAAGTTCTCTTATGATGATCCGGATTTGATGCCGTTGTTAGCGGATATGTATTATCCGCAGCCGGAGCGTTTTTATAAGCGCCGTGAATTTGATACCAGAAAATTGAACTTCAAGTACTTTTGGATCGACTTAAGAGAGGCTGCTCAAAGAGGTCGTATCGAAATCGTTCACAATGGAGTCGATAAAGATGGTAACGAGATTGCACCGGAACACCGTGATTTGAATACACCTCCACATCCGTTTACAGAAGAACCTCAAGGTTTGGATAAGGATTTGAGCTACTTCAACAAAAAAGGACAAAGTACGGGTCTTCGCGGTCACGAGAACCGTCAGCGATTCATCATCGATGAAGAAATTAACGTTTATCCGGACACATTGGTGTGGGTTCGTGACTTTACTTACTCGTTCCACGATCCGATGACGAATATGTACTTCTGGCACCCGGCTTACGATAACTATCCGGTTATCGGTATTACCTGGGTACAGGCTAAGGCATTCTCTATTTGGAGAACGCAGTTGTTGAACAACTGGCTCCAAGCAATGGGAGATTTGTTTGTGAACGATTTCCGTTTGCCTACTGAAGCTGAATGGGAAAGAGCTGCTCGTGGAGATTTGAACAACTCACCTTATCCATGGGGAGGTCCGTATATCCGTAACCAAAGCGGATGTTTCCTTGGGAACTTTAAACCGATGAGAGGTCGTTATTTTGAAGACGGTGGTTTCCACACAGTGAAAGCATATTCTTACAACCCGAACGGATGGGGTCTTTACTGTATGGCAGGTAACGTGTCAGAATGGTGTGAGACAGCTTATGACGAAGCGATGTACGAATTCTCTCATGACCTAAACACTGAGTACAGATATGACGCAATGGACTGGGATCCGCCTGCAATGAAACGTAAAGTTATCCGCGGTGGTTCCTGGAAAGATGTAGGATACTATTTGCAAACATCAACTCGTACATACGAGTATCAGGATACTGCCAAATCGTATGTCGGATTCCGAAATGTGGCAACACACTTAGGTCGCGGTGGACGAGAATTCTCTAAAGAGGGTGGCGAGGAAATTCGTAGCGATATCCAACTTCGCTAAGAATAACAAACAATTACAAAACAATAAATTTGGTTAAACCTAAAAAACAAAGAAAACTATGAAACCAGGAAGTAAAGGATGGAAAAAGTTTATGGCGAAATTATACGGTTTCGGTGCGGCAGTCGTAATCGTTGGAGCCTTATTTAAAATTATGCACTGGCCTGGAGCTGGTCCGATGCTTGTAATCGGTCTGTCTACAGAAGCTATTATCTTCATCTTCTCGGCATTCGAACCGATTCATGAAGATCCAAACTGGGAGCTTGTTTATCCTGAATTAGCTTTCGCACACAGTGATGATTTAGATCACGATGCATTACCTGCAGCAGGTGGAAGAGGAGGAAGAAATTCCGGAGGAACTGGAATTACTGAGCACTTGGATAAAATGTTGGAGGAAGCTAAAATTGACGGTCAATTGTTAGAGCGTTTAGGAGACGGAATGCGTCAGTTAGGTGAAAATGCTTCTCAATTGAAAGGTGTAACATCTGCAGCAGCGGCAACTGACTCTTATGTTTCTTCATTACAAGCGGCATCTGATAAAGTATCTTCTTTGTCTGAAGCATACGAAAGAGCATCTGTATCTATTTCAGGTATGACTTCAAATACGCAGGAAGGTGAATCATTCGGTGAGCAAATGCAAAAAGTTTCTAAAAACCTGGCAGCTTTGAATAACGTATACGAATTACAATTGAAAGGTTCTTCCGCTCACCTGGAAGCTACTGAGAAATTCCAGGGTCAGGTAACTGAAATGATGAAGAACTTATCTGATTCAGCTGAAGATACAAAACGTTACAAAGAGAATATGGCAATGTTGTCTAAAAACTTAACTGATTTGAATGCAGTTTACGGCAATATGTTGAAAGCTATGACAATCTCCAGAGACTAATTCGTCACTAGAGAACTTTATTAGAATATTTATTACTAACAGTAAATAACAAAATTTAGAAGTCATGGCAGGTGGAAAAGAAACCCCAAGACAGAAGATGATCGGTATGATGTATTTGGTATTGACAGCGCTACTTGCGTTGAACGTATCAAAGCAGATTCTCGATGCTTTTGTCGCAATTGAAGAAAACATACAAAAAGCAAATATCGCCCAGTTTGAGCGCGGAGAAGGTTTCACGAAAGATGTGAACAGTGAACTCAATACGACTCCAAAAAATGCTGAAAACGCTGCTAAAAGAGAAAAATTGCAGAAGATTTTAAAGCAAATGGATGAAGTAAATAAGATCTCCGATAAATTGCTTAAGAATATTGATGAGATTAAATTGGAGATCCTTGAGAAATCCGGTGAAGCTGTAAAAGAATACAAAAAGGATGATGAAAACACGATTCTTTGGGAAAAAGGGGGTGTTTGTAAACCTATTCGTATGAACTTGATGGCTGTTCAGGCGAAAGACCAATACGATATCCCAATGCATGAGATCGTAGGGGAAGATATTAAAACTCCGACTGGAAAAGGAAAACAGTTGTGGGAAGATTTTATCAAATTTCGTGCTGATTTAGTGAAAACTGTAGGTTCCTACAAAGAAGGAGGAAATACTTACTCGATTAATCCAAAACCAATTAACACGTTCAAGAATAATGCTGATTTGGTAAAGCAGGTATCGGATATGGTTAAGAAAAGCAACGTGAATCACATGGATGATGACCAGGCTTTAACTGACCTGTACATTAATCTGACAAAACCTGAGCGAGTAAAAGTTCACGACATGGAAGGTATCCACTGGATCGGAGCTACGTTTGACCACTCTCCGTTGGTAGCTGCAGTTGCATCATTAACGTCTTTGCAGCAGGATATTTTATCTGCACGCGCTTATGCGCTTGCTCATTTGAAATCTAAAGTTTCTACTGGTGAGTATTCATTTAACAAAATTATGCCTTTGGCTTACGGTCCTGCAATCGCTAATACAGGCGATGAAGTGGAGTTGAAAGTAATGATGGCAGCATTTGACTCGGATAACCAACCTGAAGTAACAGGTCCTGGAGCAATTACAATTGAAGGTGGTCAGGGTACTTTGAAAACGAAAGTTGCAGGAGGTGCAGAAATGGTATTGACTGGTACTGTTTCTATTAAGAACAAATCCGGAGTTAAGAAAACTGAACCATGGACGCATACAATCAAGATCATGAAACCACAAGGAACGGTTTCCCTTCCTGAATTGAATGTATTATACAAAGGATATAACAATATTGTTGAAGGAGTTGCTTCTGGTTACGATCAGACAATCTTGAACGGTAACGGAGTTACTTTGTCTAAATCCGGAAATCAGTATATCGGACGTGTGAGTGGTGCCGGAAGAACAGCTACAATTTCTATCTCCGGTAAAAACTCTGTAACAAATAAAACAGTTTCTTTGGGAACATTCACTTTCCGTGTAATGAACCTTCCGCCTCCAACATTGTTCTTCGGAGCAGTTGAAGATGGTGGTAAAGCTTCTAAAGCAGAAACTCGCTTGTTTGCACGTTATGCAGATAGTCCGTTGAAAGCTGAATTCTCTGTTCAAACATGGGAATTGAACGTTGCGGGTGCTCCTCGTCCTGCTAAAGGAACAGGAAATACTTTGAACGCGGACGGTATCAGCTTAATGAAACAAGCAAAACCAGGATCAACTATCAGCTTCATGACGCAAGTTAAGGGGCCGGATGGAATCCTACGTAAGAAAAGTGGTGTATTTACCATTTAATGAATAAAATAAATAATAGAGTGTCAATCATGAAACGTTTAGTTCTATTAAGTACCTTGTTTGCCGGTTCGTTATTAACGAACGCGCAGGAGATCAATGGTGGACCAGTGAATGTTCCTCAGGCGGATGTAATTGACGGGGTGTATATGACAGAACATATACCTACCAAAAGAATGATCCCGTATGAGTTTGTTCGTGAAGCTGATGTAGTCTGGAGTCATCGTGTTTGGCGTATGATCGATATGCGTGAGAAAATGAATCATCCGATTTATTTGCCTTTTGATAAACACACTCCATCCGGACAGTATGTAAGAAATACGAGCCGTTGGTCTTTGTGGACAATCATGCGTCACCATATCATCAACGGAGATTTGAAAGTGTTTTCACCGTATAACCCATATCAGTTTGATATGTTGGACGGAGATCAATTCAAATACCCGGTAGTACCTGAAGCAGGTAAGAATTATTATACAGATTCTTTATTCCGCGATAAGGTCTTCTATTATTTAGGAAAATTAGGTGCTCAAAGTGATGTTCCATTAACGAATGAGTTCGGGGATCCGATTGAAATTACACTTCCTGACGGAACGATTACTTTCAAATATCCTCCTGCTGATACCATGTGGATCGATTCTGAGAACATTGTGCAGTACCGTATCAAAGAAGATTGGTTCTTTGATAAAGAAAGATCTGTATTGGATGTAAGAATTTTGGGAATTGCTCCTGTAACTTACAGAGAGGAAGAATCTCCAACAGGTGGAAAAACAATTACCGGAATGGATGAGAAATTCTGGTTGTATTTCCCACACTGTCGTTACATTCTTGCAAATTACTTTGTGTACAACGAAAAGAACGACGCTCAATGGCAAAGTTTTGACGATTTGTTNNGATGCACTAATGGAATCTGAGAAGATTACGGAAGAAATTAGAAACTTCGAACACGACGTTTGGAACTTCTAATCGAATCAAAAAAATAGAAAACCCCGACATTGCAAAGCAATCGTCGGGGTTTTTGTTTATAACTACCTAGTTTACAAGTGTAACTAATGACTGTTTTTCGCGCTATCTGAAAAACCCAAAGCCATGAAGAGAGTTACCTTAATCTTATTTCTTGCGGCAGCTTATGATGTAACTGCCCAATGTGAATCCACGGATTTCATTTCGATGACGCCAACCCTGGATTATCCCTATGTCAAAGAACACATTCTCACCAAGAAGACTGTTCCTTATGAATACGTGCGTGAAGCCGATGTTGTGTGGAGTAAGCGTGTCTGGAGGGAAATCGATCTGAGACAGAAAATCAATCATCCGCTTTATTACCCGTTTGATCATCATACTCCATCGGGGCAGTATGTAAGAAACACCAATTGCTGGTCCTTATGGACGATTATGAGGCACCACATTATGAACGGTGAATTAAAGATTTTTTCGTCTTACAATCCTTATCAATTCGATATTGTGGACGGAGATCAGTTCAAATATCCCATTGTTCCGAAACCCGGAGGAAACTACTGCAACGATTCTGTATTCAGGAATGAAGTGTTTTATTACCTGGGAAAATTAGGCCCGGAGCCTGTGTATCCATATTCCACTATTTATGGAGAAGACTCGATAGCAATCATAAACGGAGTAGAGCAATACGTGTATCCTCCTCGTGATACATCCTGGATCGATTCGGAACATATCGTTAAATACCTGCTCAAGGAAGATTGGTTTTTCGATAAGGAACGTTCGGTGATGGATGTACGCATCATGGGAATTGCCCCGGTGGTACTGAAAGAAGAAACAGCCCCGAACGGACAAAAAATGATTGCCGGTTTGGAAACCAAATTCTGGGTCTATTTCCCGCATTTGAGATATTTATTGACCAATTATTACGTGTATAATGAAAAAAACGATGCCCAATGGATGAGTTTCGATGATTTGTTCTGGAAACGCCGATTTTCAAGTACCGTTTACAAGGAAAGTAATGTTTTCGACAGATCTATTGACAGCTACCGCACGGGAGTGGATGCATTACAGGAGTCTGCAGATATCATTGAAGGTATCCGGACTTTTGAACAGGATGTCTGGAATTTCTAAATAAAGATTTCAATCCCGATGATCACTTCCGACATCGGGATTTTTTTTGCCTCCCTGTTACTAATCGGAAAAATGACATTCGATTGGTATAACCTTAAAATTTAAGTCATGGCAGGAGGAAAAGAAACACCAAGACAAAAGATGATCGGGATGATGTACCTGGTACTGACCGCACTTTTGGCATTGAATGTATCCAAAACAATTTTGGATGCTTTCGTTGCAATTGAAGAAAACACACAGAAATCGAACGGCATGCAGGTAGATCGCGGCTCGGAACTTATTGCTGATGTGTCCAGTGAAATTAGTTCGACTGATGGAAAAGAAAACGCAGAAAAGCTTCGGAAATTGAAAAAAGTAATGAAGCAGATGAAACAGGTTGATGAACTCTCCGCAAACCTGATACAAGAAATTGACCAGGTGAAAATGGAATTGTTGAGAGAATCGGGGGAGGAAGTTACTACCATCAAACCACAGGATAACAATACAATTATTTGGGAAAAGGGTGAGGGCTGTAAGCCAATACGTATGAATCTGAAAGCCGTGCAGGCCCAGGACGAGTACGATATCCCAATGTATATTCTGATTGGTGATGACATCAGGTATCCTACCGGAAAAGGGAAAAAGATCTGGAATGATTACAACGGGTTCCGGTCGAAATTGATCCAAACAATCGGAACGTACGGGGAAGGAAAAAAAGCGTATTCCATCAATCCTAAAGCGATCAATTCCTATAAAAGCAACCAGGATTTGAAAAAACAGGTGGAACAAATGATCCGATCATCAAAAGCGAATTTGCGGGACGATGAAGAAATTATTTCAANNAAACCCGAACGAGTTACTCAAAATGATATTGAAGAAGTTCACTGGATCGGGCAAACATTTGATCATGCTCCGCTTGTGGCTGCTTTAGCTTCCCTCTCTTCGATGCAGCAAGATATACTTTCTGCNNCGTTCATTGGCATTATCGCATTTAAAATCGAAAGTCTCCGTAGGAGAATATTCGTTCAACAGCATCGTTGGATTGGTTTACGGACCTGGAATAGCCAACGCAGGAGACGAAGTTGAGTTGAACGTGATGATGGCGGCCTTTGATTCGGATAATCAGCCAACTGTTACCTATAATGGGAATTCTTTCCGTGGAACACAGGGAAAAGGCCTGATCAAAACAAAAGTGGGCTCAGGAACAGAAACGACCTTGAGCGGAACGGTTTCCATTAAGAACAAATCCGGGCAGACAAAGACGGAGAATTGGTCACATACCATTAAGATCATGAGACCGCAGGGAACAGTTTCGCTTCCGCAGTTGAATGTTCTTTATAAAGGATACAACAACATTGTGGAAGGTGTAGCTTCCGGTTACGATCAAACGTCCTTAATCGGGAACGGCGTTTCATTATCTAAATCCGGAAGCCAGCACATCGCAAAAGTTACTACCAGCGGAAGAACTGCAAATATTGATATTTATGGTGTAAATTCCGTATCAAAAAAGCGTGTAAAACTGGGGTCTTTCCCTTTCCGAATTATGACGCTCCCAAATCCGGAGTTTTTCTTTGGAGCTGTGGAAGAAGGAGGGAAAATTTCTCCGGCAGAAAAGAATTTATTTACGCGGTATAAAAACAGTCCGCTGGATGCCAAGTTCACAATCCTGAACTGGGAATTGAGCCTGAACACGGCACCAAGACCTGAAAAAGGAAAAGGAAACCGCATTTCTGATGAAGCGACAAAATTATTACGACAGGGAAGACCGGGAACGATTGTAAACGTTAAAATGGATTACGTAGGACCGGATCAGGTGATACGAAAAAAAATAGCATCGTTTGTGCTTTAGAATCAAAAAAATGTAGGGACGTAAAATTTTACGCCCCTACATTTTATACCTTTGCACATGCTTGTTTTGGAAAAATTGGGAGTGCATTTCCCACAAGGTTATTTATTTGAAGAATGTTCTGCCCAGGTGAACCAGGGTGACCGCATTGGGTTGGTTGGTAAGAACGGGGCCGGAAAATCCACCTTATTGCGGTTGATCGCCCAAACTGAAAAGCCAACGGATGGCCAGATCCATCGTCAAAAGGGGTTGGAGGTCGGCTTCCTGACCCAGGATATCGTTATCGATACGACACAAAGTGTGTTTGATTACCTGTTTTTTTCCAATGAACAGTTGAACCATTTGAGAAAACATATCGATGAGATCAATAAACAGCTCACCACACGTGAAGATTATGAATCCGAATCCTATTTGGAGCTGTTAAACGACCTGAATGCGACCAATGATTTGTTCAACATTCACGATGGATTCCAATGGGAGGAGAAAATTGCTTCCGTACTGGATGGATTGGGGTTCCGAAAAGATGACTTCGAGAAACCGCTGAATTCCTTCTCGGGAGGATGGAAAATGCGTGCAGAACTTGCGAAGATTTTGGTGAACAGACCCAACCTGCTTTTATTGGATGAGCCAACTAACCACCTGGATATCGTTTCGATCCAATGGCTGGAGAATTACCTGACAAAGTTTGAAGGAGCGGTTGTCGTTATTTCTCACGATCGTTTATTCCTGGATAATGTGACCAACAGGACCTGGGAAATTTCCTTCGGGAAAATCCTTGATTTCCCTTATGCTTATTCAAAGTACAAGGAATTACGCTCTGAAGAATTAGAGCGCCTTGCCGAAGCTAAGAAACAGCAGGACAAAGAAATTAAACATACACAGGAGTTAATTGATAAATTCCGTGCAAAGAAGAATAAGGCTGCGTTTGCGCAGTCTTTGATCAAGAAGCTGGACCGTACCGAACGCATTGAGTTGGAAAGTGATATCGTCGCAAAAATGAATATTTTCTTTCCGTTGAATGTACAGCCCGGAAAATGGGTGCTTGAAATGGAACATTTAGGGAAAAGCTATGGTTCCAGGACCTTGTTTAAGGATATTTCAATTACAGTTGGAAGGGGAGAGAAAATTGCACTTCTCGGTCCGAACGGAGTCGGTAAATCGACCTTGTTCAAATGCCTGACAAAAGAAATTGATTTTGAAGGAAAAGTAGAATACGGTCACAATGTAAAGATCACTTATTTCGCGCAGGACCAGGCAGAACGGTTGAACAAGAATTTAAGCGTTTACGAAACGGTAGATTTGGTTGCATCTGGTGATGTTCGAAAAGATCTGCGTTCTATTTTGGGAGCATTTTTGTTTTCCGGAGAAGATATCGATAAAAAAGTGGGAGTTTTGTCGGGAGGTGAAAGAACACGTTTGGCTTTNNCAGGTCTTGAAAAAAGCACTGCTTCAATACGAAGGAACCTTCTTGATCGTTTCTCACGACCGGGAATTCCTCGATGGACTGACAAACCGGATTTGGGACATTGAGAACCAAACCCTGAAAATCCATCACTTCGGAGTGTATGAATACCTGCAGCGCAAATTGTCCATGGAACCGGCCTCAACTTCTGCCAAAACGGAAAATAAACCCGTACAGAAATTGGTTGAGGAACCAACGGCTAAAACTCAGTCGAATGAAGAACGCAAGGAGTTAAAGCGCAAAAAGAACCAGCTTCAGAATAAGGTAAAACAACATGAGGAACGCGTTCAGGAACTGGAAAAGGAAGTAAAAGTGCTGGAAGATCAATTGGCAACCATGGATTTTTCGGATTCTGCAAAAACAACTCCGGTTTTGAAAGCGTTTGAAGAAGTCAAGTCCAAACTGGATTATTATTCGGATTTGTGGATGGAAGCAGCGGAAGAATTGGAAAGTATCCAAGATTAATATTTTGAGACAATTGGAGGTAAAACATGATATCATGTTTTCATGTTATCCGAAAGTCCTGACATCTTAAAGACATAATATCCTAAAATCCAAAATAAAATGAAAGGATTACTAGATAAAATGCGGGTTTCGTTTGAGGAACCAATTCAATACCAGCTTGTTTTGAATAACGAGCCTCAAATCGGTATGAACGCTTTGATCGGAAAAGAGATCGAATTAAACTGGACAGGAAAGATTATTTGTTCGAATTGCGGAAAGCAGACTAAAAATTCTTTCGGACAAGGTTTCTGTTTTAACTGTTTTCAATCTGCACCCCAGGCTGCGCCCTGTATTATCAACCCGGAATTGTGTAAGGCCCATTTGGGAGAAGGCCGGGACATTGAGTGGGAACANNGTTTACCTGGCAGCTTCCGACAGTATTAAGGTGGGGGTAACACGCGCAGAGCAAACATTTACGCGCTGGATCGACCAAGGAGCATCCCATGCAATTATTTTGGCTGAAACCAGCAACAGGTACGAAGCCGGGATTATCGAAGTAGCTTTAAAATCGTATATGACCGATAAAACGAACTGGCAGCGGATGCTTAAGAACGAGATCAATCATGAATTGGACTTACTGGATGAAAAAGGAAGAGTGGAAGATTTACTGCCGTTCGACATGCGTGATTTTGTGAGTATGAACGATGACATCATTTCCATAAATTACCCGGTGGAAAAGTATCCTGTAAAAGTGAAAAGTGTCGGTTTTGACAAATCGCCGGTTATTCGTGGAAAGTTGGTCGGAATAAAAGGTCAGTACTTGATTTTTGATGACGAACGCGTACTGAATATCCGCAAGCATACGAGCTATGAAATCGAATTTTTACACGAATAATTAGTCTTTTCCGG
>DJFP01000062.1 GCA_002432565.1 Flavobacteriales bacterium UBA5869 | reverse complement strand
CAATACCGAGCACTACCAGTTGGAAACGGGTGATCTCACACCGGGAGTTTATTTCTGCGAATTATACTTCTCGAACGGATCATCACAGCGTTTGAAATTCGTCAAACAATAAATGTTTAAGTACCCCGAATCCTAAGAAAGACCTGTCCGCCGGCGAACAGGTCTTTTTTTATAAAATAATTTGCTGTTTTTCTTGATCTTTTTCGTGATTACACCCAAGGTTTTTTGAGTTGAAAATTGTCTTGTAAGTAGAAACATATAATTCAAATACCATGAAACGAACAATCGAAAAAATGCACCTCTTAACGGGAATTCTTTTAATCGCCGGAAAATTTGCAGCAGCCCAGGAACCCGCTCCAAAACCGAGCAACTACCTGGAAGTTTCTTACGGACCTCACGCTTCTTTGAGCTTTCAGTCCCTAAGTACAAGCAACAATGACCAGGACCAGTTTGAGTTCAACAATTTCAATAACCTGGGCACATTTGGCCTCCGTTACGACCACCTGTTGAATCCGTCATTCAGCTTAGGAATTGATTTCTATTACCTGCAGAAAAAATCCACCGGTACCATGATCGAATACAACACCGGAATTCAAAGCAGCGCAGAATACATTATCAACCGCTTTAAAACACAAGTCCGTATTGCTTACCACTTCCCCATTTCCAATCCGAACCTGGATGTTTACCTGGGCGGCGGGATCGGTATCAACAACCAAACAAGAAAACTGTTCCTTAACGGTACCGAAACATCCAGGAATGAATACCCGTCCTACCTTCATCTGCCTGTTTCATTGAGAACCTATGCCGGACTGCGCTATTCTTTCTCCAAACATTTCGGAGTAAATGCGGAACTGGGAATCGGAGGGCCTTTACTGAATGCAGGGTTTCATTTTCGCTTCTAACTAATCGCTGTTTTTTACTTTCATTAATTCCGCCTAATTTTGGCGGAATTATTTTTTTTGAAAAAAAATCACTTTTGACCAAAGGTTTTTGATTTTGCAATTGTTTATTCACTGAAACCTCATCTTTGAGCAAAACATATGAAAAAAAAACAACAAGGTTCCTTTTGGAAATTTGCACTTCTTATCGGGTTGGTTTTACCTCTCATTGCAGGGGCGCAAACACCTGAAAAAACTTATAAAAAATTCAATCTTTCCCTGGGTTACGGATTGGTGAGCTATTTCTACAGTCCTAACCAGGAAATTACCAATTATTACTGGAGTGATTCCGTAAACAATATTTCATCCTCACAAACAGACGTGGTAGTTACGGATGTAAAGATCAAACCGCTCTATCTGCGTTTCGATTACAAATGGGACCCAAAAAACAGCATTGGTTTCATGGCAATTTACAATGGCTATAAAGCTTCGGGAATACGTACCGACTCTATTTGGAACGGAAATACCTATGATATTTCCAATACTGATCTGTTTTACAGCATGCACCGTCTGCGGTTCCAGGTTGTTTATACACGCCATTTTTTTGTTGACCGTCCGCGGGTGAACACCTATTTCTATACATCTCTGGGAGTAAACCTGAAATTCAATAAGTTCAAAGAAGAAAGCCAGGAAGGATTACCGAATTATTCAAGCTTTGATGTTTCACGCGGTTTCCCGATTTCCAGCAGGTTGTGTTACGGTTTACGCTACAATTTCAGTGAAAGCATGAGTTTGCATACCGAATTCGGATTGGGAGGCCCACTTTTATCCATTGGTTTAACTGCTAAATTTTAAATACAATACTCCCGTGGAAATCGAACTGATAAAACGTTGTATTCAAGAGGACAGAAGAGCACAGGAGCTCTTTTACAAGCAGTGTTATGCTCAATTTATCGGCACGGCCTATCGTTACTCGAACGGAAAGGAACAAGCGGTCCATTTTTTCAACCTGGGTTTTGTAAACATTTTGCTCAACCTGAAAAAGTACAACACCGAAAACCCTTTCGACTATTGGGCAAAGCGCGTGTTGATCAATACGATCCTGAATGAACTGAAGAAAGAAAAACGCGAGAATGAACGTGTCCAGCCAACGGAAAATATTTCTGAGTACACCCGAACAACCTGGGATGAAGAAGAAGACGCCATTATTCGTGAGAAAATTGACTTGATCAGGGAAAAAGCCAATTTACTACCCCCGATGACCAAAAATGTATTCAATCTCTATACGATTGATGGTTATAAGCATCATGAAATTGCCAGTTTACTGGATATTAATGAAAACACCAGTATGTGGCACTATTCGGATGCCAAAAAGAAATTGCGAAAAATGTTAGACATCAATTAATGCGCGATGAAAGATTTTAACAACATAGAAACGGATCCGATTCCGGAAGGATTGGAATTTAACGAAAGCTACATGCACGATGCTTTTGCAATGTATGATGCTGAAAAACGCAAGCGAAAACGCAGACTACTCATTTGGTGGATTACTTCTGCCCTTGGTTTTTCTTCCGTTTTACTGATCGGGATTTTCTTTTTCACACGTGGGGAAGCTGAAAATCATTCTAATAAACAAAACACTTCCGACAGCAAAGTCCTTGCACAGCGATTCTCTGTCGATTCAAATTCTGTTGCTGAGAAACACGATCAAAAAATGGAACCAAAGAGCGGGAATGCATCATCAGTTTCCGGTACTGACCAAAACCAAGCAACCAATGTTTCAACCCTGAAGTCAAGGTTCAGCAAGAATTTGAAGACAGTTAAAGCAGACAGGCTGGTGAATTCAGGAAGTGCATTCAAAAAGAACCGGAGTATCGACCCAATGGCAGATAAAAGCATTCGGGAAAAGCCCGGTAACAGCCAAAAAATCCCGACTGATCTTCCATTTTCGAACGAAACAACTCCCGGAACCCCCCTTCAACATGAAACGGATGGAATTGCTAAATCCGTTTTATCCAAACCAGCTCCTGAACCGATTCATTTGCCTTTCAAACCTGCCGTACTTGCTTTTGTTGGTGATAGTGCTGCCAAAATTCCGGCACATGATCAACAAATGCCGCTTCAGGCAGCCGAAGATGATACGCGTAAACATCATGTATTCCTAAATCTTGGGGTGAATACTTTGTTCGGAATGAAAGAATTACAGAACAGGGCAACATTCAGAGAAAGCATCGGTGTTTCGTATAATTACCGAATCAATCCAAAGCTTTCAATTGGCGTAGGTCTGGATTACCATTCCATTTCAAGGATTTCCTACAAGCGAAAGATCGGTGATACCACCAATTCGGATAAAACAACCACCATATTGAATAAGACAACTTTGAACTACATCAGTTTTTCGCCTCAAATCCAATATCACTTCCTGCCGAAGCATATGCTTACTGCCGGATTTGGAATTGAATACCTGCTGGTTGATCCGGGTGAACGCTACGAAATTGACAATTTCACCCAGGAAACTCCGAAAAGAACAAACAGCAAATTGTATTACAGTACGTTCAATCGTTTTAATTTCTCCGCATCACTCGGATATACGTATCAGTTCAGCCGGTTCATGGCTGTTCATGCGTCTTATTACTATGGATTTACCGATGTTACCATTAATACGGATTTCAATAAAACCTTCGACCGCAACAGCAGATTGCAGGTCGGTCTGAAAATCAAATTGTATTAGGATACATAACCAAAAATCCCCGGTTGCGAATAGACGGAACCGGGGATTTATTATTATTGAACCACGAATTCGTAATTCGTAATTATTTAATGCGCGTGTAATTTCCAGGTAGAAGTAATATTTCTTGATGCGGCGTTCTTGTTTGCTTTCTCTGTCAGATCTTTCCAAACCTGCCCGATTCCGGCTTCCAATGCAGCTTTTTCATCCGTGAACATATCCCACATTACGGTTGGATCCTGGAAATAATGCTTCACGAAATTTGTGTCAAAATCTCCTGAACGGAATGCAGGATGCATCATGACAAACTTCCCGAAATCCAGGGTTGTTTTCAATCCGGAGATCTCGTAATGGTTGATCGCAATGATCATTTTGTCCATCGCTTCCTCACGGGTTTCTCCCCAAACAACCAATTTAGCGATCATCGGGTCGTAATAGATCGGAACCTCCATTCCCTCTTCAAACGCATCGTCCACACGTGCCATGTCTTTACGTGGTCTGCGGTAACGGTTCAATGTACCGATGTCCGGGATAAATCCGTTCAAAGTATCTTCTGCATATACACGCACTTCGATCGAATGCCCGTGAATGCTTAATTCGTCCTGTAATTTCGGCAAACGCTCCCCGCGTGCTACGCGAACCTGCCATTCAACCAAATCCGTTCCGGTAATTTCCTCCGTAACCGGATGCTCAACCTGTAAACGTGTGTTCATTTCCAGGAAGTAGAAATTTAAGTCCGCATCCAGCAAAAACTCCACAGTTCCGGCACCTTCATAATTACATGCTTTACAAACTGCAACTGCCGCTTCCCCCATACGCTTGCGCAATTCCGGGTTTAAAACAGCAGATGGAGCTTCCTCCACTACTTTTTGATGGCGGCGCTGAATAGAACATTCACGCTCGAATAAGTAAACCGTATTTCCCAATTGGTCAGCAAAAACCTGTATCTCGATGTGACGTGGCTTTGTAACGAATTTCTCAATGAAAACCGCATCATCCCCGAAGGAAGAACGGGCCTCACTTTGAGCCATTTTCATCTGCTCTTCGAATTCTGCCACATTTTCTACCAAGCGCATTCCTTTTCCTCCACCGCCGGCAGATGCTTTGATTAAAATCGGGAAACCTACTTCCGCCGCAATTTTTTTCGCTGCCTCAACATCCGTAATTGCTTCATCTACTCCCGGAACCAAAGGAACATTGTAATTCTTTACAGCTTGTTTAGCCGAAAGCTTGTCTCCCATGATTTCCATAGCCTCAGGAGAAGGCCCTATAAACTTAATTCCTGCTTCTTTTACTTTCCTGGCAAATCCTGCATTTTCAGACAAGAAACCGTATCCGGGGTGAATTCCTTCAACTCCTAATTCCTTACAATATTTTAAGATCAGGTCTTGTTGCAAATAAGATTCTGACGAAGGGGATTTCCCCACATATACTGCTTCGTCTGCCTCGTGAACATGCGGCGCGTTTGCATCTGCATCCGAATATATTGCTACGGTAGCAATATTCATTTTCTTTAATGAGCGGATTACTCTTCGAGCGATCTCTCCTCTATTTGCAATTAAAACTTTTTTCATAGATCATTTCAATGGCGGTAAAAATAAGTAAAGTGCAATTAATGACCTATAAAGATCCGTACTCTTTAATAACAAAATAGAGATCGCAAGCCTCAAAAAGCTGAAATGGTGACCTGAATTATGGATTTGGTGTAGTCCCCGGAACCGGTTCAGGCATGGTAGCAGGCAGATTATTTTCCTCCTCTTTATTCTCAACTGGAATCGCAGGAGACTGCCCCGGAATATAATCCACCGGAACGCGGTTTTTACGTTTGGAGTTGTTCACCTTGTTTTTCTTTCTGAACAAATTGGCAAAGAACTCAATGATCCGTGACTCGGAAATGTTATTGAAAGATTCCTCGTAATGCAAACCGACACCCTGGGTAAATTCTCCCTTATCCTTGTTACTCAAAATTCCTTTATCATTTGATTCGTTGAAGATCGATACACGGAATGTTCCGTCATCATTAATCAGGTATTCCAGGTTGAAAGAACCGATCAGGGAATTCTGTGCCGTACCTGTCGTGGTATTATTGGAAACTCCCAGGGAGGTTTTCAATACAATATTTTGTTTCGCTCCATAAGCACGCTGCAGTCCCAACTGGAAATTCTTATCTCCCGTTACGGAATTATCGTTGTATCCGACATTGATCTTCGTTTCTTTGGATAATTGATCAAAAGCAGCATTCAACTGCTGGGTAATCACTTCCGCAACCCCGCCGTAGCTTCCCCCCGTTCCACCTGTTCCCTGGAAGCGGTTAAATGCCAGTAAGGAGAAGAATTGCTTTTGAAGTTCATCTTTGTTAGAGCGGATTTTACTGAGAACTTCCTTACCTGATTCACTCACGTTAGGCACTTCAATATCCAGTGTAATAGACGGATTGGAAAGCGTCTGCCCGATAATCAATACACAGTGAACCTCCGATTTGGTTTCTGCAGAACCTCCGATCTGATCCCGGTTCAACTCGTCCAAACTCGCATTTACCTTGTAATAAGCTTTGATATCCAGGTTTGCTTCTTCTGGCGTCCCTGTCCAGTTGATCGTACTTCCCTGGGCAATCTGGAATTCTTTTTTCAACGGATTCAGCACAAAAAGGTATTTCCCGCTGTTGATCGTATATCGCCCGGTCATTGCTACATGGTTCTGCTGGTCAATAGATAATTCCACATTTCCACGGCCGGTTGCCTCAATCTCTTCCCCGGTTTGTTCGTTCAGGATCAATTTGATTTTGGCCTCAGGTGTTGCTTCTATTTTTAAATTTAAATCAACTCCGGTCAAATCAAGTTCTTTTTCCGCAGCAATGGAATCGGTATTGAAATCGATAAAATCAAACTCACTGATTTCCTTCGCACCATACATCGGTAGATTCACCTCCGTATCTTTCTCCGTTTTTGCATCAACTATGATCTCCGTATTTCCTTTTTCGATCAGGATACTTGCAGTTCCCGTAGCATATGCTTTTCCATAATAAACCGTCCCTTCTTTGTAGCCCGTATTCAATACCATAAACCTTTTGGGCGCACTCAAAGGGCGTTTACTCACAGGATCTCTAAAACCGCTTACTGATTCGTCAAATTTGACATCAAAGCTCATGGAGAAATCCTTGAAGTTGTTGTGGAATATCGTTGTGAGGGCGTAAGCCGTATTTCCTTCATCATCCATTACCGGGAAAGCTCCGTAAATACCGTCGTTCTTACCATCAAACTTAAGCGGTCCTCCAAGGCTGTAATGTGTTCCTAAAATACCCACTCTCAATCCACCTTTCTTCAATTGCAGATCTCCCGTAATTTCAGGCTCGTCAAGACTTCCCGTTGCATGGATTACTCCCTTCAATGTTCCGCTGATATCCGAAATAACTTCCGGATCTATGAATGCATTTGCAAAAGACAAAGCCATATCCTTAAACTCCAGGTCAAAGTTGATGTTGTCTTCTTTTTTCATCGGAAGAACATACCCGTTAAAGTCGAAAGTCTGCAGATTTCGGTATTTAAGATCCCCGTTCAAAATAATTTTCTGTTCCAGGTCGAGCCAAATTCCGTTCAGATGCACATCCCCCACTTCCTGACCTTCCAGGAAGAAATCCTTCAAAACAAAGTCTCCGTCTATTTTAATGTCTGTAAATGGTGTTGCCAAACGCGCTGTTCCGTCCAGGCTTCCTTCCATTTTAACTTCTGTTCCCATCAGTGATGAGAATTCCTCCACGTGCAGTTCATGGGCATTGATTGTCAGGTAATCTTCCGGATTCTCAGAAAGAACGCCATTTACGGACAGGTATTGGTTATCGCGTTCCAGCATCAAATGTTTGATCTCAAAGTGTTTCTTCTTGTAAACCATCTGACCGGTATTCATAATGTCCCACTTGTTGTTCTTCACCGAGAAATAGGACGGTTTTACCTGGATGTCAAATTCTCCTTCTTCACGCACATCGACAATGAAATCAAAATCGGAAGTATTGGGAACATCTTTGTTCCAGATCAAATCCGTTTTGTAAATGTTCCTGGTCCCGTCCATTGTGAGCTGGATATTTTCTACATCCAACGA
>DJFP01000303.1:1483-14524 GCA_002432565.1 Flavobacteriales bacterium UBA5869 | reverse complement strand
GCATCTGAGATGGTTTGTCCTTTAATCATTTCCGGATATGCTTGATAATAAATAAAACAAGGTCTTCTAAACTGAAGTCTGTATGGTGTTCTTCCTCCGTCTGAAATCAAATGGAACCCTAACTCTCCGTTTCCGCCTTCAACTGCGTGGTACACTTCTCCTACCGGAACAGGTGTTTCACCCATGACAATTTTGAAGTGGTAGATCAACGCTTCCATTTTCGTGTAAACGTCTGCTTTCGGAGGTAAATAGAATTCAGGAACGTCCGGTGAGAAGTGTTTTCCTTCCGGCATGTTGTTGTAAGCCTGCTCGATGATTCTCAAACTTTGGCGCACTTCTTCCTGGCGCACACAGAAACGGTCATAAGTGTCTCCCTGCGTTCCTACCGGAATATCGAAATCGAAGTCTTCGTAGGAAGAATACGGCGTCATCACACGCACATCGTAATCCACTCCGGCTGCGCGTAAATTCGGACCTGTAAACCCGTAATCCAACGCACGTTCAGCGCTGATTGGCCCGGCTTTGATGGTACGATCCATGAAAATACGGTTGCGCAATAACAGGTCGTCGAATTCCTGGAAGTGCTTATTGAATTCTTTTAGGAACTTTTTCAGTTTTACGTGGAATGTCGGAGAGAAATCTCTTTCAAAACCTCCGATACGACCGATGTTTGTAGTCAAACGTGCACCACACACTTCTTCGTACAATTCATAGATCGCTTCACGCTGCTGGAACATGTAGGTAAATCCTGTTAATGCTCCGGTATCCACACCGATTACCGAGTTACAAACCAGGTGGTCTGCAATACGTGCCAATTCCATGATGATTACACGCATGTAATCCACTTTCTTGGGCACCTGCACGCCGATCAGTTTTTCCATGGTCATTTCCCAGCCCATGTTGTTGATCGGGGAAGAACAATAGTTCAATCGGTCTGTTATCGGTGTAATTTGGTTGTAAGGTCTTCTTTCAGCCAGCTTTTCAAAAGCGCGGTGAATGTACCCTACGGTTTGAACTGAATCGAGGATCTTTTCACCGTCAACTGTCAACACGTTCTGGAAAATCCCGTGTGTTGCAGGGTGAGTTGGCCCGAGGTTCAGCGTCGCGATTTGTCCGTCGATGGTTTCATCGGCAAACAGGCTTTTGTTATTTGGAGTATCGCTCATAGTTTTCTTACTTATCGAAAGCTTTCCTTTCTTTAGTTAACGACCGAAGAAGCGATCGTCTTTATCTTCTCTTGTTGCATCTTCCAAATGGTATTCTTTACGCATCGGGAAGTAATCCATATCGTCTTCGTTCAGGATTCGCGTTAAATTCGGATGTCCTTCGAAAATGATCCCGAAGAAATCGTAAGATTCACGCTCCTGCCAATCGGCACCTACATAAATATCCGTAACGGACTGAATGGTCGGATTTTCGATCGGGAGAAATGCACGAACGCGCAAACGAACATTATTCACTAAAGAATGCAGGTGATAGTTTACACAGATCTCGCGTCCTTTATCGTTTGGAAAATGAGCTCCACCGATCAGAGTCAGAAAAGACATTTTCAACACCTCATCCGCTTTCAACCATTTTATTAGGTCATGAGCTTTAGCAGCATCAATCTCGATGGTCAGCATTCCATAAGGTTCTTCGGAATTGCGCACAGCTTCCCCGAATTTTTCCCGGATACGGCTAAGAACCGCTTCGTTTGTCAAATTACTCATCGTTCAAATCGTATTTCTTCAACAAATGCTTGTATTCATCCGAATACCGGCGGCGCAGTGATTCGTTTTTCACCAGACGGTGGATATTCATACATCCTTCAATGATCTGCTCGGGTCTTGGCGGACATCCGGGAACGTAAACGTCCACCGGGATCACGCGGTCGATTCCCTGCAATACAGAATATGTATCAAAAATCCCTCCCGAACAAGCACATGCACCAACAGAAAGCACCCATTTCGGTTCAGCCATTTGTTCGTAAACCTGTTTGAGGATCGGGGCCAATTTCTTGGAGATCGTACCGGCAACAATCAACAGATCTGCCTGGCGTGGAGAAAAGGACATACGTTCCATTCCGAAACGCGCCACATCGTAGTTACTTCCCATGGTCCCCATGTATTCGATACCACAGCAAGAAGTAGCAAACGGTAGCGGCCAAACGGAATTCGCACGAGCTGCTCCAATTACTTTGTCAAGCAATGTCAATTGGAAACCTTCTCCGTTAATGGTTTCTACACCATTGATAATTTCTACTTTTCCCATTCTAAAGCACCTTTTTTAAGTACGTAGAAAAATCCTGTCAGGAAGAATGCTACGAAAATAATTACCGCGATCAATCCGTCAGACTGCAGGAATTTAAAATTCACAGCGTACGGGTAGAAGAAGATTACTTCCACATCGAACAATACGAACAAAATTGCGGTTAATAAATAACGGATGGAGATTGGGAAACGAGCGTTTCCAACTTCTTCAATACCACACTCCCAGTTGGCATTTTTCTTTTTTCCGAATAGTTTGGGACCCAACATCGGGGCAACCACCAAAACCAGTATTACAAAGCCCAGTGCAACACCTGCCTGGAGCAATATCGGTAAGTAATCTTCTGCAGAAGACATAATCTCTAATTTTTAAGACAGGCGAATTTAATACTTTTTAACAAGACCAAATTGCGAAAAATCCTATTTAGATTTAATCTAAATTACAAGGTAAATTCATTTAAAACCCAGTAAAACCGTTGGTCGAAGAAAAGGATTTGTAGAGCGAAGATAAAGGTGTATTGATATGAAGTGTTTAGTTGGAAGTGACTGAAAAATTGAAATGTTAAAAGATTATTTGTCACATATTCTATATCAAACATGCGTGAGCATAAATCTTTTTATAGCCGTAAAGAAGAGCCAGTTATAATTGATGAAGACGGAGTACAGTCTGAGAGACGCAGCATGGAGTAGAAGAACTCAAAAAGGGTGTAAAGTAAAGTGAGGAGGTCCGTAGTGTGAGAGTGACGATTGAAAGATGGGGTATCCTTCTGATTATGTGTTTTAACGATCAATATTGATTGTTTTGGATGTTATCCTGATTAGGAAGGATTTCAAAGTTGACATCAAACTCGTTTGAAATATGGAAAAGGAAGAAAGACAAATCTTTTTAACCGGGCAACAATGATTCGGAATTACAAATCTTCCGGATCTGTAACATCACCGCGCAATGCCCGGTAGCGTTTGCGTGCTTCCACGGTCAACAAGCTTCCTTTGCATTCGAACAAGATCTTTTTGTAGTATTCCGCGGCTTTTTCTTTGTCGTGGAGGTTCTTTTCGTAGATCTCGGCGATGGTGAAGATCGCATCGTCAGAAAGAATGTCGTCCATGTGGTAGGTGACAATTTTGTTCAGGTAGTCCAATGCTTCCTGCCACTTACCCTGGTACTGCATGGCTTGGGCTTTGCGCAGCAGAATTTCATCTGCCAAACCGTGTGCAGGGAATGCTTTGTTAATGGAATCGTAAAGCGTAAATGCACGGTCGTACTGGTGCTGCTCCAGGAGCAGGTCTGCCTGCGCAAACTGGTACATAGCTGTGTAATTACTGTCGAGGCCTAAATTATCGGTGATCAGTACGGACAATTTCATGGCGTCATTTGCAATGAGCTTGCTGGTAGATTCTTTGAGGACATCCAGCTGCGACTGTGCGAACTTGAAGTCGCCGTCATAGTAAAAGATCCGTGCATTCTTGAATTTCGCTTCGGAACCGATTGCCTCGAATTTGAAATCCTTGTCGATCTGCATGTAATAAAGGGATGCCTGCCAGATATCGTCCCGGAGCACGAGTACATCTGCCAGTGCCATTTTGATTTGCGCTTTCTCGATGTCGGATAATCCATTTACCGCCAAACAGCTGTCAAGCAGATCGGATGCTCCTTCGGCATCGTTTCCGTAATAGGCTTTGATCTCAGCCAATTCTTTTGCGGTGTAAACGGCGTTCCTTCCCCAGCCCAGCAGTTTCAACCCTTCGCGGTATTCTTTTTCTGCTTCCAGGATATCCTGCGGCTGGTATTTCTTTTCGATGGTAATTTCGCGGTAACGGATATTGAGCAAAGAGCTGTATGCCGTATAGTAATTCGGGTTTTGCGGTCCCTGGTCGATAACATAACGATATGCCAGGCGGGCTGTTGCATAATCACTGTTCTCTACGCAGGTTTCTGCCAAATCCATCACGCGGTTCCCGGTTCCTTTTTCCCGACGGTCCAAAGCCTGTGTCTGTGTTAAAGCAGATTTGAATTCTTTCTTTTGGATAAAGAGCCAGATCAGCATTTCAGAATACACAAAATCGTTTGGTTTCTTCTGGATGCGGACCAGGAGTTTGTCTTTCAGTTTTTGATAAACACCTGTTTTATCTTCAGAGAAATCAATCTGTTTGGTTAATGCATTCTGGATGTTGCTGCTGTAATTCGGGTATTGGTCCAAAACGTCGAAATACTCATCGATCATTTCATCTGTTCTTCCGAGCAGGGAGTATACTTCGGCAAACTGGATCTGCAGCGGGTAATTTTTCTTCAATTCCTTTCTGCCGGCTTCGAGTGTTTTTAAGCCCCACTCTACTTTTCCTTTTTTGATGAAGGAATTGTACAATTCCACTACTTCGTAGCCATTCGAAGAGACTTGTTTAATGCGGTCATTATAAAGTTTTTCGGTTTGTGAAGTGCGTTCTGTGCGTTCATAAAGATCTCCCAGTGCAATGGTGTAATCAAAATCATTGGAGTTGGCCGAAACCAGTTTCTTCAGGAATTTCTCTGCATCCTTTACCTGGTTGGTTTTCTCCAGGCAATCCAAATAGCGCAACTGGTCGAACTTCGTGCTTTGCTTGTTGATGATCTTCTCAAAGTAAGGAAGTGCCTTTTCGAATTCACCGTTGTTGTAATACAGGTTCGCCAATTGCTGATCGGTACTGGTTTGTGCCGAAAGTGCGAAAGACAGAAGAAGACAACAGAAAATCAGCGCTTGTTTCATGATTTATTTAGTGTACAGCTTTAAAACGCTCAAATGTAGGTTTAAATTGCTCGTAAGATTGTTTAAAATCCATAAATTGTTTCTCCATGACCAAACTATGCTCCCGAATTTGCGCAGCTTCCCGGCGTTCGAATTGAACATGTTCGTAATAACCCGACCGGTCTCCGGCTCCGTTCTCAATATCCGACTGCAATTTCTTCAGTCTTTCCTGCTGGGCCGTTTGTGCTTCCCGCAGCTGTTTGATTTCGGTTGTAAAGAAATCGGTGGCGCGGTATGCCCTGATGAATCCGTCAATTTCCCTTGCTGTTCCAATATCCAGGGTATCATTGCCCAGTTCGATGTTGAAATTCAGAAGCATTTGTTTGGATTTCCCCCGCAGTTTCAAAACCTGGTTGGTATCGAGCTGCTGCAGAAGAACTCGCACAGAATCATTGGTGGCTTTGGTAAACAGCACGTCTTCTTCAAACTTCCCCAATTTGCTTTCGCAGGAAGTGATGATTCCGAGTAGTAAAATGAAAGACATGATTCTGAACATATGGACTAAATTACATAAAATGATTGTTTTATCATGAACCAGTAGGGGCGGAAAATTTTCCGCCCCTACTGGTTATTTTTTTCATACTCTTTAAATTACCGAAGTAAACTCAAATGCCCGTTTCTCTCATGCAGGGTATTCGTCAAATCCTTGAAACGGATGACCCAGGTATATGTTCCGTCCTGAACACGCTCCGTTCCGGCATAGGAACCATCCCAACCAATTTGCATGTTGTGTGACTCGAAGATCAATTCGCCCCAGCGATTATAAATTTCCATGCTAAAATCGGTCTCTAAAATCCCGTATCCGCTCGCCGTAAATGTATTGTTGAATTCATCCCCATCCGGAGTAAATGCATTCGGTACAAACAATTCGAAAGAAGGCTTGACAGTGACTACCAACTGAGCCTGGTCCGGACAATTATACTGATTATTGGCATTCAGCGTAACGGTAAACTGACCGTAAGTATCATAACTGTGGGTCGGACTTGTTACATAAGTCATATCACCGTCCCCGAAATACCATTCATATTCCGAAGCATTTTGAGATGTGTTGGTAAAATGGAATACCGGATCGATGGTCGTTACCTCTATTTTATCCGAATCAAACGAAGCAGTAGCCTGCGGATTAACTGTTATAAAACCACTCGAAGCTGCCGCACTCTGACAACCATATTCGTTAACGATTGTCAAATGAACTTCAAACTGTCCGGGCATATTAAACACATGCACTGCTGACATGTCGTGAGAAATTGTCCCATCTTCAAAAGTCCAGGTGTAGGTCCATGAAGGATCGTTCGTCCCGGAATTCGACACCGAGAAATACTCTCCCTGGCAATAAGCTCCCAGATCCGGGTCCAGGCTGACAACAGGTGGTTCGGAAACCACTACCGTTACATCTGCTGCAATTTGTTGATTACATTGATTTACTGCTGAAAGGGTGTAAGTGGTAGTTGCCGCGGGTACCATGTTTTGTGTAACCGGACAAGAAGTACAGTGCGCCCAGGAAAGCACAACCGTTTGGTCCGGACCGGTATAAGCTCCGGTAATTACGACCTCTTCCCCCAAACAAATAATCGGATCCGAAATAGAAGCATAAATATCTGCCGGATCCAAAGCAATCATGGAAACTGTAGCAGAAGCCCCGATCGCACAGCCATTCGCATCGGATGCATTGCAGGTATAAGTTGTCTGAACGAACGGTGAAACCACTAATTGCGATCCGGATCCGGTCTGCGGCATCCAATTATAAGAATAAGCCCCTGTGCCGCCACTTACCTGGACTCCAAGCGTTATCGGACTTCCCGGACAAATAGCTGTATCTTGCGAAATAAATATTGCCAATGGAGCAGGCTGAGCAACAAAAACACTTTGGCTCATGGAACAGCCATTTAGGTCTGTAATGATGATACTGTAATTTCCGGAGGCAAGTCCGCTAATGGATGTACCGGTTCCACCTGTATTCCAAGTGTAAGAATAAGGAGCCGTTCCACCTGAAACCAAAGCCTGGATACTACCGTTATTAAACCCGTTACAGGTTGGCTCGACAATCGTAAAAGAATTCATTAGCGGTAAAGGTTCAGTGATCGCCAAAGCCATGTTACTGGTGCAGCCATTTTGATCAGTTACAGTTACCGTATAATTCCCGGCTATCAAACCAACTGCAGTTTCGGTTGTTTGGACCGGATTCGTATCCCAACTGTAAGAATAAGTGCCAACCCCTCCGATTCCCTGTACGGTGATCGATCCGTCAGAACCACCAAAACAAGAAACGTTTGTCCGGCTTACTTCACTGACCTGAAGCAGCGGCGGTTCATTGATATCAAAGAAAAGCAGGGTGTCACAACCAATCGAATTCAGAATACTCACCGTATGCTGGCCCGGCGCCAGGTTCAAAGTAGAATTGGAAGAAGCATAAGCTCCACCGTCGAAAGCGAATGAATATGGCCCGGTCAATCCGGACATGGTTACCGTTGCCGTTCCGTTCGTCATACCAAAACAGGAAACATCCTGCGTTTCGATCAAAACCGATTCCAATACCGGGTTAAAGATAATTTGAGTACTATCGGATGCTTCCGGACAGCCGGTGTTGTTCACACTTTCTATCTGTATCTGAATGGCTCCGGTATTTAATTCCCCTGCCCCCGGCAAATAATCGACCACCAGCGCCGTATCGCTGGGTGAGAATGTTCCTGCTCCCGACCACAGCACACCCTGTGTATTCGAAGCTGTCGCGGTCAGGGTTATTGCCCCGATATAATTGAGACACACATCGACATTTGCACCGGCATCTACCACCGGAGGTGCCAATTGTGTAATAGTCACGCTGGCTTGCCGAATGATGCAATTTGTTGCATCGGTAACACTTACCGTGTGTGTTCCAACTCCCAGATTCGCAGCTGCTGTGCTTGTACCGTCAGACCATAAATAAGCATACGGGGGAGTTCCTCCGGAAGCCTGAGCTGTTGCGGAAACTGTTGATTCATTCGGACAAAGTATGGTATCAGGAGCAAAAATTGCTGCAATTAAAGGGGGAGCAAAAGTCACTGTCATCGTATCGCAGATCGGTTCGGTAGTACATCCGTTTGCAGCCATTCCGCAAACGAGGTAATCTACCACCGGAGGAGTAAGCGAATTATTTAAAGCCAAAACCGTATCACAAGCTGCAGTGCAGGATAGCAAGCCGTTCTGCGATCCGGGAGCTCCCGGATTAATGCTATTCCAGGTGATTGTGGTTTCGTCATAAAACTGCACCCATAATTCATCGGAACATCCGTCACCCAGGGTAAGGTTCGGCCCGAATATCGGGTTTGGGATTGTCTCTATCGAAAAGGTATTGAAATTGTTTCCAGGTTTACAAAATGTAAGATGGAACGGACCAGGTCCGTATAAACAAATAGGAGAACCGACAGGTGTAGGTGCCCCACAATCGATTTGATAGAACAATGCTCCGGGAGGGACTGCTCCTGAGGCAATATTAAATACAATAGCCGACGAATTAGGATGTAAAGTAATGATAAATTCCAGGCATTTATCCGGAGCAGAAGCTCCGCAGCAAAACCCGTCCCTGTCTGTGTTTGGACTCACCCATGTCATGTAAGGAGTTGCGGATAGATCTACCACGAAAGCCGGCGTAATAGAATCGCAATACTGCGAGTAGGAAATAAAAGGGACGAAAATACATGCACCAAACAATAAGTTCAGCGCACGATGGAGTGGCGTCTTAGTCTTCATAATACAGTCATTAAACTCAACGTTCAAATGACGTAAAAAAAGACGAGGCGTCTAATTTTAAACAAAATGATCATAATTTAATTTAATCTATGAAAAAATGGTACTCGTCTTGCAGTAAGTGCAATTTGACCTGCAAATCCACTAAAATCAAACTGAAAACGCCAAAACAATTGTTGTATCAATTACCATTTTGCATGAATATTTTGGGTGTACAAATGAATATTTGATATTCGAATCTTACCCGAAACCGACTACCGCCAAAAAAATCGCACGATATTTCTATCGTGCGATTCATTCAACTATTGAATTTAATTAATCGATTCTTGTAAAACCGGTGTATTTATGCAATACCTCCGGAATTTCAATTCCATCCAGTGTCTGGTAATTTTCCATGATGGATGCCATAATTCTTGGCAAAGCCAAAGCCGAACCGTTCAGGGTATGTGCCAGGTAATTTTTCTTATCACTTCCCTTGAAACGCAATTTCAGGCGGTTTGCCTGGAAGGTGTCAAAACGGGAGCAAGAACTTACTTCCAGCCATTTTTCCTGCGCTGCAGAGTACACTTCAAAGTCATAAGTCATTGCCGAAGCAAAACCGGTATCTCCACCGCATAAACGCAAAATACGGTAATGCAGACCCAATTTTTCCAATAAGCCTTTTACGTGGTCCACCATTTCTGTCAGGGCACGTTCCGTATTTCTCGGGTGTTCGATGCGTACAATTTCTACTTTGTCAAATTGGTGCAAACGGTTCAACCCGCGGACATGCGCTCCGTAACTTCCTGCCTCACGGCGAAAACATGGGGTATAACCGGTCATTTTGATGGAGAAATTCTCATCCGGAAGAACGACATCGCGGTAGATATTTGTCAATGGAACTTCTGCTGTCGGGATCATGTATAAATCGTCAACAGGCATGTGGTACATTTGTCCTTCCTTATCCGGAAGCTGTCCCGTACCGTATGCACTCGCCTCATTCACTACATGAGGAACTATGAATTCTTCATAACCTGCTTTCTCCGCTTCTTCCAGGAAGAACTGGATCAGTGCACGCTGCAATTTTGCTCCTTTTCCCTTGTAAACCGGGAATCCGGCTCCGGTAATCTTCACCCCCAGTTCAAAATCGATCAGGTCGAATTTCTTGGTTAATTCCCAATGCGGAACTGCTCCTTTATGCAAAACAGCAGGTTCGCCCACTACTTCAACCGTTTCATTGTCTTCTTCGTTCTTTCCGGCAACAACCAATGCATTCGGAACGTTCGGAATTTGATAAAGCAAGTTTGTAATTTCATTCTCCAGTGCATCTACCTGCTCTTTTAACTGGCTTTCTTCCTGCTTTAAATCGGCAGTTTTTGATTTAGCGGCTTCTGCTTCTGCCGTTTTACCGGTTTTGAAATATTCTCCGATTTCTTTGGCAATCTTATTCAATTCGGATGCAATGGATTCCATGGATGTTTTTGCTGCACGCCATTGCTGGTCTTTTGCAATAATTGCATCAATAGTCTCTGTCACGTCCATGTTGCGCTTCTTCAATGCAGTGATGATTTCATCACGTTCAGCGCGGATTTTAGTCATTTCTAACATACGAATTGAATTAAATCCGGATTAAATTCCGGGAGTTGGTAAAATTAAAATAAAAAAAGGCGAATCCCGAAACTGTCGGAACTCGCCTTTTCAAAAAATCTATATTATTCGATTAAGCTTCCGCAGTTTCAAATGGAACTACCGATACAAACGAACGATTATCTCTTTTCTTACGGAACTCAACTGTTCCGTCAGTCAATGCGTATAATGTGTGGTCTTTTCCAATACCCACATTATCTCCAGGGTGGTGAGCAGTTCCGCGTTGACGAACGATGATGTTCCCCGCGATTGCCATTTGTCCACCGAAAATTTTCACTCCTAAACGTTTGCTTTCTGATTCGCGACCGTTTTTAGAACTACCGACTCCTTTTTTGTGTGCCATGTTTTCTAATTTTTTGATTCGTCAACTGACGAATAATTACCCTTTAATATCTGTAATTGTAATTTGTGTAAAAGATTGACGGTGTCCGTTTCTTTTCACGTATCCTTTTCTGCGTTTTTTGCGGAAAACGATAACTGTATCACCTTTAACGTGATCATTCACTTGAGCAGTAACTAATGCTCCTGCGATAGCCGGGGCGCCAATGTTCACTTTTCCTCCGTTGTCAACCAATAAAACACGATCAAATTCTACTTTTGATCCTGTCTCAGCATCCAAACGGTGTACAAAGATCTTTTGGTCTTTTTGCACTTTAAATTGCTGCCCTGCTATTTCTACTATTGCGTACATAACAGATGTTTTAAAATTTAATTTGGAGGGCAAAGATAGTAAACTTTTTTAAGAATCAATATCTTGAAAGGTTTTTTCTTACCTGAAACTCTCCGACTGACTTAAAAAGACCTTCAAATCCGAATAATTTCTTGTTTTAAATAAGCACTTTCGCTGTTTGTCAAGAACCCAATAGGATGGTATTCCATTTAATTGAAAAGCTTCTTCTGCAAAACGGGTACTAAGATAGGTATTGAATGTCCAGGATCCTTTTTCCATCTGTTCCTGCAAATCATCCCTGTTGTAAAACGTCAGAATCTGAAAGCGTTCCTGAAGTTTTTCAAGTGAATCCAGTTCGCTGGTGCAATTCGGGCAATACTCATTCCAGAAGGTTATGATTGTATAATCTTTGTCTGAACGATTCAAAAACGAACTCAGATCGGTCAAACTATCCAGTTGGAAGTTTCCAATTGCCTTTGAAAACAATAAGGCTGGTGAAAATACAGAATCTTTGATTTTATGCAGTACGAATTGACCTTTGTTATCGACCAATTGAAAAGTCGCACTCCACCAATCGGTTGAAATCGTATCTACCCTGCCCACCAGGTTCACCCGAGAATTAATTACTGTTGGAAAATAATTCGTTTCTGACAGAGAAACATAATCCGTAGAGTCAATCCTACCATTAAAATCCCGATCAATAAATGCTAAGAACAATGGCGGATCCTTCTGAATTTGTGCATATTGAGTGGATCTGCTTTTTAGTTTCACATATCCAAATGTTTCGTCCAACTTTTGCTTTTCTCTCAAGGGAGGTCCAGTTCCACCACTTGGTTTAGTTGTCAATTGCCAGTCAAATTCTATGCGGTCTGCCCCGCTTTCAATGTAGAACACAGAACTGTCAGTCAATCCAAGCTGCATATACATGCAATTTAAACAATCCAATCTCAGCTCTTCCTCCATACGGATCAAGCCAATTCTAATGGTGTCGTAACGGTAATTCATATGGAAATAATCACTCGGGAGTAATTCGATATAGGATTCGTTTAATCCTTTAATTACCGGATAAACCCGATCGGAACTCACCAATCGATTGTATTCTGATTTTCCGATCCGATCCGCTTTAAACAACGTATCCTGTCCATAGACCTTAGGAAAGAAAACCAACAAGAGAAAAGCGAAAAGGTGCTTCATTGGATAGTCAATTTATGTCTAAAATAGAAAAAAACGACTATTCCTTCTTTCAATTTCCTGAATCTACTATCAATGGCAAAGAATGTGTTCCATCCATTCCGGTAACCTTCACCAAATAATACCCCGAACACAAACCTTCAAGCGGAATTGTCAGTGACTTCAAATCAGTTAAATCTTTTGTTTCAAAAACCATTCTTCCCCGGGAATCTAACAGACGTACGGATTCGGGAGCCACGCGTTCATCCCATTTCAGGATGGTAGTTCCTTGTGCCGGGTTCGGATAAATCTCCAACAGGTCCTCAGTTTCAACTTTATGCAGCCCCAATTCATCCAGTCTCCCTATGCGGATATTGTCTAAAAAGAAGTTGTTCCCGCCTTTCGATTCAAAACGGAATTTCACCTGCGTATGGTCGGTAAAGTTCGCTGCTCCGCTTATCAATACCGTATCACTTGCCCATTCTGCCAGAGAAGCCGGAGTAAAGGGTATAGTTACAAACTGGTTCACAGATTTCAGGGTACTGGTTCCTGCATACGTCTTTTTAGTTACCCAGGTCTCCCCACAATCATTCGAAATAAATATGCGAAACAAATCGGTATTACTGGAAATCTGCTGTGCATAAGCCCAGTCAAAAGCCACGGCTAAAGTGGTGAATCCGGAAAGGTCCACCGGGTCGGAAAAGAACTCATACACCTGGTTTGCTCCGCCTTCAAAATTGTTGATCATCACCGATTGGCTGCTTTGAAAACCGGCGTTTGAAATTTCCCAGTTATAGGGCTGACCCACTTCCCGTACATTCCA
>DJFP01000303.1:0-1474 GCA_002432565.1 Flavobacteriales bacterium UBA5869 | reverse complement strand
CAAGTGTATCTGTTCCGTTGCTTACAGTAAGTATAACATCAAATGTGCCCGCCTGGTTGTAAACAACAATTGCCGTATCATCAGTAGAAGATCCGTTGACGGTTCCCGATTCAAAATTCCACAATCGGCTCGTTACACCGTGCGAAGAAACATCTTTGAACAAAACGGAATCTCCCTGGCAGATCACACGTTTAGCCGTTTCAAATTTCGCTTCACAAAGCTGGCTGCTTAAATCATCCGTTCCGGTAGCGGCAAGATTTGCAGGAGTCCACAAATTATTCCGTTGTGCTACCGGGGAATTCAAAGCGGCGTGCATTCTTACTTTTTGTCCTTCGGTAAACATCAATGCGCAATAAGCGTAATCCATGTAATTCTGTACATTGTCCAAACTGCTGCAAGAATTCGCATTTAAATTACAGGAAGACCAGCCAATCGTATTAGGCGTATCCATCACCTCATCATCGTAGGCGCAATTTCCTGCACTACCCACCGGTAAATAATAAAAGTTGGGAACGTTATTCCCGCCCCAAATATGGTACAGGTTCAGATAATGCCCGATTTCGTGCGAAAGGACCGTTCGTTTGAAGTAATCCGATGTTCCGATCGTTCCCACATAATCATGCCGGATCACAATTCCGTCCCATTCCGGGATTGTATCAGCCGCTGCGGGCATCAGCGCATGACCGGCCAATCCGGCAGCATCAAAGCAAACATAAATATTCAGGTATTTATCCGGCGGCCAATGGATCAGGTCTTTTACCTGGTGGTCTCCCGGGTAAGTTAAAGTGGAAACTGTCCGTGTAATTCCCGAAGTACAATTTCCATCAGGATCGATCTGCGCCAAACGGATCTCAATCTGCGCATCTGCAGCAATGGATTGAAATGCCGAAACAATTTGATTGGTATCGGGGTTTAATTTCCGGTATTGGAGATTAACCTGCTCCACTGCATCGTGAATTTGCGAATCGCTGATATTCTCCGGTCCGTTATTGTGAATGATATGGAACACAACCGGAATAATATAGGTTGCCCCGGATTTTACAGGGTTCTCTGCGAATTGTTTGGTAAATGATTCCAATTGCTTTTTGGAACGCTCAAAAGCCTGCCGGTATTCGGGATGTTCGAGGAACAATCGGTGTTCCATTTCATCGCTTCCGCAATGCAGCATACTTTGAGAAAATGTATTCGACCAGGCAAATGCAGTAACGAACAGAAGGATTTCTTTCATGTTTATAGCAAGTAGTAAGTGGAACAAAGGTAAACGCTTCGATCGAAAGTTCTCAGCCTTTCATCACTTTTTCGTGATGCGTTTTGACTGAAAACAAAAAACCCTGACGTCCGCAAGCGAAATCAGGGTTTCAAATTATAATAATGCAGAATTATTTTGCTTCTGTGTCGTCTTTTTCAAATACACGCTTCGGGCGCATTTGCTGGTTGATTCCCAATGAAATCCAAAAAGGAAGTACAAATCCCA
>DJFP01000004.1:21424-22329 GCA_002432565.1 Flavobacteriales bacterium UBA5869 | reverse complement strand
CCGAATGTCCACGTTCTTTACCCGAAAGCTTATGAAGCACAGGTAGAAGCGTTTATCAATGACGGACTGCGCGACACCTATAAAAAAGTTATTTTTGACCAGGAAGGAAACGGCCCAACAAAATTGAACTCGTAAGAAATGGAAAGCGTTCATTCAAAAATATTAGTGTTTGGAGAATACGGTGTTTTGCACAACGGTATGGCACTGACAATCCCATTCAGTAAATTTTCCGGGGAATTGTGCTATCCAAGAGACGAAGAAAGTGCTATGGCCGTATTATCCAATAAAGGTATTCGGGAATTCTTCAAGCATATTTTAGAAAATCACACCGACGATACGTTCAAATTGAACGTGAATAAATTGTCACAGGAACTGGATAAAGGGTTGTTTTTCAGAAGTGATATTCCCCAGGGATTTGGATTGGGAAGTTCCGGAGCACTTGTTGCAGCGGTATTTTTACGTTACCTGGACAAAGCAGGTGATTTCAAAGATGAATTGAAACACCTGACCATGGACCACATCCAAAGCTTAAAAAGCTACCTGGGAAGCCTGGAAGGACATTTCCACGGGAAAAGTTCAGGTATCGATCCTTTGAGCATCATCATCAACAAACCTTTGCTGTTAAAATCCAACAAAGAAATTGAAAAAGTAGATATTCCGGCTTACGATGAAAACGGAAAGAATGTGCTGTTTTTATTGAATACCGGTATTGCCCGGAATTCCGAAAAACTGATCAAACAATTTAACAGTGCCTGCAAACAGGAAGATTTCCAGAAAAAACTGGAAACTAAATTCATTGAATATACCAACGCAGGTATTACCGATTTCCTGAAAGGAGATACGGAAAGTTTTTACCGGAACCTGGAGAAATTAGTCCAATTCCAACTGGATGAAATGCACTACCT
>DJFP01000004.1:19632-21412 GCA_002432565.1 Flavobacteriales bacterium UBA5869 | reverse complement strand
TATTTCCTGAAGATCTGCGGTGCAGGCGGCGGCGGGTACATGATCGGATTTACCCAAAAATGGGAAGAAACACAACAATTATTAAAGAACGAAGAACTAGAAGTTTTCTATAGATTTTAAAGTATGACAACAACTACAGCAATAAAACAGGATTTGGAAATCCAAAGAAAAGCGATTATTCAATTTTTGGAGAAAGATGCATTGGAAGGTTTNNTTCCAACCTGGCAGATTCCACCTACCATATTATGACATTGGAAGGGAAACGTCTGCGTCCGATCATGGTATTGATGGCTGCTCAGGGGTTTGGTGTAAGTACGGAAGACGCTATGTGCGCCGCAATTTCAATCGAAGTGTTCCACAACTTCACACTGGTTCATGACGACATCATGGATAAAGCTCCGCTTCGCCGTGGAACGATCACTGTTCATGAGAAATACGGAGTAGACAAAGCAATCGTAACCGGGGATGCGATGCTGCCGCATTCCGTGAGCTTATTGATCCGGGGAAACGAAGAAAAATCAGCAGTTCTGTTAAAAAGCTTTTTGAAAATGGCCCAGGAAGTCATGGAAGGTCAGCAATATGACATGGAATTCGAAACACAGAACGTAGTAACTGTGGAAGAATACATGAATATGATCCGACTAAAAACTTCGGTTTTGTTTGGTTGTGCTTGTGAGATCGGTGCCATTTTAGGGAACGCTTCCGTGGAAGATCAGCAAAAATTGTACGATTTCGGACTATACACCGGATTAGCATTCCAGATCATGGATGACTACCTGGATACTTTCGGTGATGATTCATTCGGAAAACGTATCGGAGGAGATATCTTGCTGAACAAAAAGACTTTCTTACTGATCAATGCCATGCAGCATGCTAACGCTGATCAAAAAGCACGCATAGCTGAATTGTTCGAAGAAAAGAATGAAGAAGCGAAAATCAGTGGGTTCCAGGAGATTTTTAAAGAAATCGGAGTCGTGAAAATTGCTTTGGATAAAATGGAAGAATTACATGATAAGTCGGTAGAAGCTATTATGTCATCCGGCCTTTCTGAAGATGATAAAAGAAGAATGATCGAATTGGGTGAAATTATGCTTCGCAGAACAACCTGATTCACCATGGATTTCGATCAAAAGGACCAATCCTATTTTTGGGATACCTGGAAATTTCATTCAAAAAACGGACAACAATACTGGAGTTTTGAACTTCCGGATGATCTGAAAGGCATCATACAGTCAGAATCCGACTGGGACAAACCGGAAGGAATCGCTTTTTTAAAGGCGTTTGATCGTGCGTTTATTTTCGACAAGCAGGTCAATCCGAATTCCGGCGACCGGGTTTTTCGCTACCTGCGCAATAAACAGGTCGGTGAACCGAAGATCATTCCATCCGACGATTCCCTTTCACTCAAAGAAAGAGCGCGTATCGGTTTATTGAATGGTTTTTCTTTTTACGAAACTTTGCAGGAACCGGACGGAAACTGGGCCGGAGACTATGGTGGTCCGCTTTTCCTGATCCCGGGATTAACCATTGCGTCCTACGTTACAGGCTCGCCTTTTGAAAAACCGATGCAGGTTTTAATGAAGCGCAATTTGTGGAACCACCAAAACGAAGACGGCGGCTGGGGACTGCACATCGAAGGACATTCAACCATGTTCGGAACCGTGATGCAGTACGTAACCCTGCGTATTTTGGGCGAAGATCTTTCAAACCCGGACCTAAAACGGGCACAGGATTGGATTTTAAGCCACGGTGGTGCCGTACAAATCCCCATGTGGGGTAA
>DJFP01000004.1:0-19602 GCA_002432565.1 Flavobacteriales bacterium UBA5869 | reverse complement strand
ACCGCATGCTCTACCTTCCGATGTCTTATTGCTTCGGGAACAAGGTAAAAGGAGCAGAAACAGAGCTGGTTAAAGAATTACGAAAAGAATTATATACAACCGATTACCATTCCATCAACTGGAAAAAAGCACGCCGTCAGGCTTGTGAAATAGATATCTTCAACCCGGTAAGCAAATGGTACACGGCTCTAAGCAAGATCATTAACGGGTACGAAAAGATCCATTCCAAAAGGTTTCGAAAAAGTGCATTGAAATATGTGGAAGATTACATCGACCACGAAGATCTGCACACCCGATATATCAACATTGGTCCGGTAAACCAGGCCATGAACTCTATCTGCGTGTGGCACAAGCACGGGAAAGATTCCGAACAGTTCAAAGGCCATCTGAACCGCTGGAAAGATTACCTGTGGATTGCAGAAGACGGAGCAAAAATGGGAGGTTATAACGGTTCTCAATTGTGGGATACTTCCTTCGCCGGACAAGCATTGCTGGAAGCCGACATGGAATCCGATTTCCCGGAAATGGCTGAGAAAATCTACCATTTCATTGACATTACCCAAATTGACCGCGATCCGATCGATCATGAAAAATACTGCCGTGACGTCACACTTGGCTGCTGGCCTTTTTCAACCATCGACCACGCCTGGGCGGTAACGGATTGTACTTCGGAAGGAATGAAAACCGCCCTGTTGTACAACGACAAAGCATACATCAAAAAACAAAATCTGATTGACCTGAAGCGTTTAAAACCTGCGGTTGACTGGTTATTGTTCATGCAGAATAAAGACGGAGGCTGGGCTTCCTATGAAAAGAAAAGAGCTCCGCAATGGATCGAAGTATTGAACCCTTCCATGTTATTCGAGAATATCATGACCGAAGTGACCTATACGGAATGTTCTTCCGCCACCATGCAGGGATTGAAGGAATTCGCCAAACGCCACGATTACCGCAGAGAAGACATCAAAAAAGCACTCGACCGAGGCGGGAAATTCCTGCAGACCAAACAAGATCCGGATGGTTCCTGGTATGGCTGCTGGGGAGTTTGTTATACCTATGGTACCTGGTTCGGTATCGAAGGCTTGTTAGCTGCCGGTCATAAAAATGACTCACCCGAAATCCAAAAAGCGTGTAATTTCCTGTTGAGTAAACAGCGCGCTGACGGAAGTTGGGGAGAATCCTTCGAATCGTGTGTGCAGCACAAGTACATTGAGCACGAAGACGGTCAAATCATCAATACGGCATGGGCACTTTTGGCTTTGATGAAAGCAAATCACCCGGATAAAGCGGCTATTGAAAAAGGAATTGAATTCATCCTTTCCCGCCAGGAATCCAACGGCGATTTCCCGCAGGAAGGAATTTCAGGGGTCTTTAACGGCAACTGTATGGAAACCTATACTTCTTATCGAAATGTGTTCCCTTTGTGGGCGGTAGCGAGGTATTATCGGTATTTGTAAGGAAGAGATATAGAAATAAGAAATCCATCCGTCAATTGACGGATGGATTTTTTGATTAATGAAGTATTTATTCTTTGCTGAAAACTCAATTGCAGAGTATCACAACATGATCCTTTAAGGAATCTTGATTTCCTACCTCGATTTTGGCTTCTTAGAACTTGTGAACGTGTAAAAATTCACGATCGGTATGTCAATGCAAATCGAAAGACTTACACGCCCGTAGCGATCGCTGTAGGTGTTTTCATTAATTTGTGCATCTACCTTGCGCAAAAGGGGGCCCATCTGCCAGCCTGCATTTACCGATATCGGCGACTTCGGAATACCGTATGAAAAGAAGATTCCGGGCGAAAGGATATTTTTCAACTGAATGGTCGGTAATACTTCCGTTATTGTGTCGCTGAAACGGAAAGAAGCAATGGCTCCAATATNNNNGGATATTCCAACCGGTGCAGTCAGTCCGTAACTGTTTACAGTACTTTTTCTCTCAGACATCCATCTCGAATCAAGGTCGTATACGCGTTCGTACCCCATATACGGACCACAGTAAGCATTCAATGCAATGTTGAATGTTGATTCCCGTTTGATACGGGCAGAACCAACAGGCAATGCTGCGGATTCAATGGCGGCTTCAACATCATCGGATGTTTTGGCATCAATAATGGCAGACATGAATGTTCCGTATTTGAGGAGCGATTTTATGGTCATCGACAATTCATCCCGGATACTGTCACCCCATTTTTTGAAAGATTTCCAATCACGGAAATCATCTATGATTTTTACGATTTCTTTTGAAATCGAATCTTTCCTCGTTAAAATATCCTGAAGCATTTTCTTTTGATCTGCTGTCGGAGTATTTTCAGCTATTTGGCCGATAAGTACTTTACTCTTATTTATAAGATCAGCCATTTTCTCCCGAAGGGAGATTATTTCCGGTACTTTCGCCGCAAATGATTGCACAATAAAAGTATCTATGCCATCCTTGTGGAAGATCGTATCGTAGAGCATAACCGTTTTCATAACGGCCGAAGCATATTGCTTTCGATTGATATCCACTACAATATCAGACGCGGTCCGGGCCGAGTAAATATAGATCCCCGCATTTTTTGCGATACCCAGGTCCTTCGGGAAGAAAGGCATTTTTTCAACGGCAATCAATTGATCCATCAGATCGAGAGCTTTCCCTGCAATAACATGATATTTCTCGACCTTTAAAGAATCTTTGTCGATCCCTTTAAGTGCGTCTATTTCCTTCTCAATATCACGGACCTTCGAGGAAACTGTGCGGAAGAAATTCTTGTATTCCTGGTAACCACGCGCCAGGGTATAGGAACTGTCGATAATTTTCCAAAGTTCTTTACCCGCCTTTCCTTTAAAAACGATGTTTTCTTTTTTGGCCTGCTGCACCAGTAGCCCGATGTATATTTTTACAGCAGTATCGTTGGTGAACAACTTTTTAATCAGGCTGTCGTTTGCCCAGTAGTGCGCCAGGGAATCAGTTTTACTTTTGAAGGACTTAGAGACCAACTGCAGGGTCTTGAAAGAAGCGGCAATGTTTTGATTGATTCCCGTTTGGGCTCCCATAAACTCATCCACCGGATAATTCGCGATCATTTGTCCCGGATGTTCTTTCAGCTGTACCTGCTGTGCAATGTAGAAACTGCTTTGCAGGATGACCTTCAATCCCGGGTTTGCATCGAAATAGGCGCTATGATTGTCAATGATTGAAGGCAGGTTGTTGGGAAGATCGGAAAGGTCGTGATCGAAGGCATTTCGCAGTGCCTGCAAATAATCGTTGTAATTGTAAATCTGATTGTCGATCACCATCAATACTGCATACGTTTCCGGGAAAACGGTTTTCAGGTCCACATACTTCGGATCATTCAGTACTTCCTTGAATTTATCGAAGAAGGCGATATTGAGTTCCTGTTTGGTGCGGTCAACGATGAATTTGGCAAGACCATCAGCGAAGTTGGTGACGTCGAGGTTGCCCACACTGCTAAAAACAGAGGAAGTCATATCGCCGATTTTGTTTCCGCTATGTACTTCAGGAAGAATATTTGGCATTAGATTTTTCAGGTATTGGTTGTATCCAAGGTCTGTTGAACTTTTTATCTCATAAAATTTAAGAATTTCCCATATAACAGAATCCTCTTTGTTCAGATTTTCTTTAATGTACAATGCATCATACAACAGATATCCTGGCTTATAATTTTTCCCTTTTGTTGATAGAGCAACTATAGACGCAGGATTGGGATCAGAAGAAGTGTTTGATGGAATTGCTGTTATTGGTACTAATTGAAACGGTATAGTGGATAATTTCCCGTCCACTTCAATGAGAAAATTTGTCATAACTGAAGAGGAAGTATCCTTATTAAGGACATAATTCCCTTTGTATTGGACAATATTCACAGTGAATTTATTATTTCTGGAGGTAATTCCAATCCTGTTGAGCAACTTTGCTTTTCCCACACCATACAGGCTTGCATTTCTATCAGGAGTAACAAAGTCAATTTTGGAAGTTCCCGGAATCCCTTCAAATAGTAATACAAGCTCCGAATACTTTTTCTGCAGATCTGCGGTATTTGAAACCAGTATATTTCCTGCGTTATCTCTTGAAATAGTGAAGATTCCCTGCTGTGCAAGTAATGATCCTGACAAAAGAAGGTAACTAGTGAATAGGAATAGTTTTTTCATAAGTTATAGAATGGATTAAACAATTTTGAAATTTGGAGATAAGGTGTCTCTTACCGGAAGCACGAATGTGAAATTGACATCACTTCCGAGCAGAATACCAACCAGTTGTTTTTGGCCGCCGACTTCGACATACACCCCCGCACCCGAATCTCCGGGTTGAGAGACCGGTTTCGCGTTTTGCCTGTTTGGGTCATTTCCAATCAGAATCAGGTCATTTTTTTCGAATGTTCCGTTTCCATAACGTATGGGATATTTTTGAACGTTATGATCAAGGATATATGCTTTGTACTGCTGATTGCGAGCCTGAATTGTTACCTCCGTATTTCCGATGTCCGCATCGCTTACGGAATAGTATTGATCATTAAACCGAATGAGTTGCTCAAAGTTGTCAACAGTTATTCCCGGATCCATTTGCACAACCATCAAATCCTGATTGTCCAGCAGCTGTTTGTAAAACCATTTCCCCTGCACGACTCCGTTGAATGCAACTTTCGCCTGAAGTGAAGCATCCAGGAAAGTGTTGTTGTTTGTGAGAAACGCGCCTTTTGTGTAGACATGTGCAGCCGTCACAATTCCCAGGAAATCAGAATTTCTTTTTGATTCGACGATGCAGCAGACCGAACCTATATCCAGTGGAAAGCCCACTTCTGCAATAGTATCTTGCTGCGACAAATGAACCGTTGAGGCTCCTCCACCTTTTATCACTTCCGTTGGGATACTCCATACACTTCCATCCGGCATCTTAGCATCCAGTTTAGCAGGAATGTCCGCGATGTTCTCATCTTTCAAATACAAAACAACTACATGCGAATCCGGTTTCGAAAGATCATCAACCGCATCACTAATAGAAACTATATTCGGGAACTGCTTTCGAAGGTTTGGCTCATTCTGTATCACCGCAAACCGTGCGAGCTCTGCATGAGTATATGCGACATTTGCACCGGAATGTTCTGCTGTATTTTCAAAAGTAGCTGGAATCCCAACTTTGGTCTTACGCCGGGTAACAGTTGTCATAGTGATTCTTTATGTGAATAGTAATCGTTTCAGTATCACAATAATACTCAATTCGTTGAATCCTGCAATACTTGCAGCTGCAAATCTTGAAAGAAAAAGCATCTGGGAAAAATCGGGCGGAATGAGAATGAAGCACAAAAAGAAAAGCCTCAATCCCGTATGTACGGGACTAAGGCTTTTTTTGTGAACCTGATGTCAGATGTTTTGAACTATTTAGTTGAAGATTTACAATCTCTATTTCAATCCTAATTCATTTTGTATCAACTGTTCGCTTTCATCATCAAAGCATACGAAAACGATTTTTTCTAATCCAGTTGTTTCTGCTATGAAATCTTTAACGGTAGATACAGCAATTTTCGCAGCTTGATCCTTTGGAAAACGATAAACACCAGTACTGATAGCTGGGAATGAAATCGACTTACAATTATTAGCAACTGCAAGCTTCAAGGAGTTGCAATAGCAATTCGCAAGTTTTTCATGCTCCTTATTTTTTCCTCCATTCCAAATCGGTCCGACCGTATGAATAACGAAAGTGGCTGGTAAATTTCCCGCAGTTGTAATTACTGCTTCGCCAATCTTGCAACCACCTTGACGTGCAACTATCTTTCTACAATCTTCCAGAATAGCACTTCCTCCACCTCGATGAATTGCACCATCAACTCCACCACCACCCATTAGGGACTTATTGGCTGCATTGACAATTGCATCAACTGCAATCTTGGTAATATCTCCTTTGATTACTTCTATCATATTCAATTATTTAACTTGCTTAGATCACTTATGTTTATCTAAACGTTTCAATCACTTCAATTTCACCAATAATATGCCTGTTAAACGTTTCTAGTTCTTCGGCAGGAACCCATAACTCATTGTGATTATGTCCACCAACATTTTGGACTGTAAACTTCTCTAAATATGCTTTGTCTACTTCAAACCGAGTAACATAACCAACATTGCCATTAACCTCATCTTTGGTATTCCAATCCCTTGCAATTTGACAAGCATAATCTTTAGCCAATACCGGATAGAAAATCGGTTGCCACTCTAACCTTGGAGGAAAAGACCTATTTCCTGATGCTATTATCAAATCTAGTTCTAGCTGTCCTACAGGACGATAAAGCGTTAATGTTTCCATCTTATTTTTATTCTACAGTTATGGATGATTCGACACCCAATTTCTCATTAATACGTTCACGAATTTCACTCAACGACTGCTCTTTTACAATCTTTCCATTCTCAAATACAGTTTGAAGCAGTCCTTGTTTTTCTTCTTCCCAAGTGCATTCATCTTTCAATACAAGCGTATCATTTTCCTTGAAAACAGCTAATAAACCCTTTGCAGATTTCTTGGTGCCATCATCCGTCTTTGGATCTTTGAAGATATTACGAGCTTCTCCATTTACTTCTCCATAGGTTGCCTTCATTGCAAATCCGTAGGTATCACGTGTCACATATTCATACGTGAACGAGCCGATTCCCAAAACGACATTGAAAGAAGAAAAACCTTTTTCTTTCAATCCTGCAAGAATGGCTTCCTGACGTTGCAAGGTGATACTGTCTCCGTAAATAAGCCCAATGTGTGAATCCAGTAATTTAAAGCCTTTTTCAGTAATCGTTCCGCCAAATATTTCCCACATACATTCAATTGCACCTTTGAATTCAGGGCTTCCAGGAATAGCATTTTTATCTCCAACGATAATTTTCACTGGGTCACCACTATCAGGGCGAATAACTACTTTACCATCGCGGGCAAGTATCTTCGTTTTCAATTGCGGGAGGTATTCAGTAATTACCTGCCAGAAATCCCAGGTATCAGAAACAATGGAAACAATTCCTGCAGGATACAACTCAGAGATCAAGCGCTCGAAAGTACCTATCTCATTGTCTTTTGTTCCCATGCACATGACAGAGTGCTCTGTAGCAGGAACACTTCCTCCAACCATTTCTTTATCAGAATCTGCATTGTAGTAATGTTCATGAAAATCTATTGCAGGAACACTATCTGTTCCATAAAAAGACAACAAATGTCCGGCAGCACTGATACAAGCATCTTCCACTCCACTCATCCCTCTAAAACTAAAATCGTGTCCTTGCCAAAATACAAAATCAAGACCTGTATCTCCAACGGTTTCTAAAGCGTATCTATCGAAGACTTGACGGTAATGCAAAGCGGTAGTAGCACTGGTGCATGGTTTCCAAAGAACCGCCGACATTAATGATTCGAGGTAATTGGTTAACCAAAAAAACTCTGGATGTGTATTGTAAACAGTTACCACAGGAATCTTTGTAGGAACAACTGATCCTTCTGGCAATCCTTTTACTACAAGAGGAAGATAACCCAAATCGTGCAGTGCAGAAATATGTTCGACGTCGATGCTGTCTTTCCCCAAAGCATTATCCATGCGTCTGCGGTATTCAGCAACAACTTCTGCTTTCGGACGATTAAAAAAACTTTCGTTCCATTGATTCACCAAATATTCCTTCACGAAATATTGTAACCCGAAGAAAACAAGTTGATGCTCTCCTCCTTCACGTGCCTTGCGGGGTGTAAAATTGGAATAAACCAGCTCGGTTCCTTCGGGATACTGTCGGTGGTGGTCGGCCTTATAGAAATCAATGAGTGTTAATGGATTCGTTTTCATAATTCAATTTATAACGTGATAAAATAATTCTTAGTGTATTTTTTACACAAAGATAATTAAGGTTTTTATTTCTCAAAATAAAAAGTGTATTTTTTACACTTAGAAGTTTTTGATTCGCTGTTTGATCTCAGAAATGACGGCTTGCAATGATTCAACCTGTTGGATATTCCAACTCTTACAAACGATATCTATATTACCTTTACGCCAAAATCCTGTTGGACAACAAACAAGCAGTTTTCCTGTTCTGGCAAAAAGACCAAGTTCCAAAAGACTAATTGGAGATTTCGTGTCTGGCGCAAAGTAAAAAACAATTAGATCTGCCAATTCAAGCCCATCCAATTCCCAAGTAACTTGCTCATAAAATTGGTCGTTGCTAATTTCTTGTTTCCATGAGGAATCCCAATCGTCTCTTCGTGGATTTAGAAAGCAAATGTTGCTTTCAGCAGCAAATTCATTAGTTATAGCTTCTTGCCAATTCGAAGTGTTCCCCATTTCGATGGAGCCAGCAAGAAAAACTTTCATAATATCATTGCTTGAAGGGAATGCGTTTGGTGGTTTTATTTGAATCATATCTGCAATGTTATTTTTTATTTCTACCTAGTTCGTTTGGGTATAATTCGCGAACCAGATCACTTTGCCAGATCTCTCCGGAATGAATGTCCATTGCAGATAGTTTCCCGTAAAATCCTGCTCCGGTATCCAGATTCCAAACGTTGACTGCATTCATCGGTAAATCTTGTTCGTACTCTAGGGTTGGAGTATGGCCAATGAAAATACGATTGAACAGCTTCAGACGTTTAGGATACAGTCTGGAATCTTTTTTTATTCGCTTATCCATAGTCAGTGCCATTTCCCACAACGTTCTGTCCCAGGAGTAATTAGTTGCATAGACTTCTTTTTCCGGACCATGCATCGAAGAAAACCCTGCATGAATAAAGAGATTATTGTCTTCGTCAATGTGATAATTGTGCATTTGTTTAAAAAAAATCAAATGTTCTTCGCGTTCGGATGGCTGACTAAAAGCATAACTGGCTATTGTAGATTCACCACCATGCTGCTGCCAAGTTTCGTTTTTGTGACCGTCATCCAGCCACTCTTCACACCAGGTATCGTGATTCCCCCGAATGAATAGACAATCATATTCCTTTCCCAACTTAATCAAACGACTGATAACGTCTTTCGACCCGCTCCATCCATCCACATAATCTCCCAGGAAAATGATCCGATCATCCGGAAGGATCTGTGCGCGTTCCAATACCTGTTCCAAAGCCCGGTCTGCGCCGTGAATGTCTCCTATAACGATTGTTCGTTTCATACTATATTTTGTACATAATATCTGTTCGCAGGACATATTTTAAACCTGAAATAATTGGTTCTCCGGCGTGACGCAGCGAGTGTTCAAAAACCAGTGCTTGTCCTTTTTTGGGTACAATTGTATGTTCCTCAAAGGTTGTTTCTCCTCCCTCAAAACCGTGGTTGAGATAAATCATAAGTGTATAATAACTTGCCTCTGTTTCGTTACGGACATAACTTCCGTCACGATGTCGTTTGAAACGCTGCCCAGGCTCATATTTATAAAAGCGAAACAACTCATTTAACCCAATTGCCGTGCGATTTTCAAAATTAGACACAATAAATGGCCGTAACTTTTCCCAAATTCGATTAGCCAGCTGTTCATCACTAAATGTAATCCGTGAGTTATTGCGTATGTTTTTCATCATCACTTGCTGCCCGTCTATCTGTACCTTTGCCTCTTCGTAACCCCTTTGCTCACTCCAAATAATAAAGTCGTTGCATTCGGAATCGGACAAAAAGTTATCAATCACAAATAACTGATCTGATATGAATTCTATCTTTTCCATCACGTCATTTCAATAAACTCAAACGGAACGGTATCACAAAGCCAAACCCCATTTTCTGACAAATAAAAAGGATAACCTGCGGCTGCCATTTCACGGGAACGCACGACCAAAATAACCGGTTTTCCTCGACGGCTTCCAACCTTGGCGGCAGTCTCTAAATCTTTACTCAGATGCACGTGCAAACGAGATCCTTTTTTCAGTCCTTCGGCACGAATTCCATCCAGGAATTTATCCACTGTTCCATGGTAAAGGAATTCCGGAGGTAATTGTGATTTCAATTCCACATCTACCTGAACGGAATGTCCTTGATTCGCTCTGATTTTTGTCAAATCTTCATTAAATGCAAACCGCTGTTTTTCATTGGTGATTACGATTTGTTCCAATCGTTCAAAATCAAATTCCGACGATTTCGTTTTTATCTTCGAAATCAGGGTATCTACATTTGTCCACCCGTTTTGATCCAATTCAATATTCAGAACTTCAGGCTGATGTCTTAACACCAGGCTAAGCAACTTGCTAATATCTTTATCTTTCATGATATACTTTTTTGTGGCTCAAACGCCCGGCTGAAGGCATTGTAAACAGCTTGATTCTTAGAACGATCACGTACCGCAAAAACTACTTTTTGAAATCTGTTCGCATATTTGCTTGTTAATAGTTCTTGAAAGTATCCTGCAACTTCAGCCGGATCATTTTGAAAGACTCCACATCCCCACGCTCCTAAAATCAGACATTCAACCTTTCTGCTTGCCGCAAGTCGAAACATTTTATCCATCCGGCATCGAAAAGCGCTCTCTAATTCCAAGATTTGTTCCGGACGACTATTCTGGATCATTGCACCTTTATTGGGTGCAGGAGCTGTTAATACGTCTGCGATAAGCGGTGTTTTCAAGGTTTTTCCGGAATCATCCATCCAAAAAACCACATCCGGACTATAAATCATGTAATCTGAATATAGATACGTGGATCTTCCGCGATTGTAGTTGTACATGGTTTCATCCTTGACCAGGGATGCATATAAACTGGATGATCTTGCCAAACTTTCTTCTTGTGCGGAAGCTCCTCCAAGAAATCCTCCACCGGGATTTTTGGCTGAAGCAAAGTTCAATAGCCCTATTTTAAGGTCAGATCTTTCCTCCAATAAAGCTTCTATCGTTGTTCCATTTTTGAAAACTATGGAAGTTGAAGATTCGTTTATTTCCTTCAGCTCTAAGTGATCAAATTCATCTGGAGCGATTGTAACTGTTTGTTGTATCGAACTTTGAATTTGCTGTTCAACACTGATTTTTTCTTGTTCGAACATATAAGTGCCTTCTTCTATAATTTGAAGGGTTCGTTCTGCTATTAATTTATTTGTTTCTTTCATTATTCCATTTTTTCAATTGGTCTCTTACTTCCATCAAAGCGAAACCCAATAAATTTTCTCCGCGCCATAGTTCCGGATTTACGGCATTCGGATGATCTTCTTTCAACCCAATTCCCCAAATGACATCTACAGGACTCGCCTCGACCAATATTTTATCTTTGGTTTGAAGCAAAAAGTGTTTCAATTTTTCGTTTTGGGAGAATTTTAGGTAATTTCCCTGTTTTACAATTTCAAATTTGTGAGCATCCCAGGTTTCCGGATCGAAGTCCTGAATTTGCCGTCCCAAATCCTTCGCATCTTTCGGGGAATCTTTTGTCAAAATTCGATTCAACGTTACTTCGTCACCAAATAACTTAGCTTTTTGAACCATCATATAATGCTCTGCCGTTTTATAGATGATTTCGTTTTCTGAGAATGAAACAGGCCACCACTGACTCATGCAGGTTTTTATAATCGATCCATCCCGAGCAGGTTGATGTCCCCAAAAGAATAAAAACTCTTTATTAGGTCCTGCTAATATGGACTTCACTGAATACTTCATTTTAAAATAAGTTATATGATTTATAAAACCCGTCGCTTTCGATATCACTAATGGAATTAGAACTGCAAACGTTTTTGTAACCGGCTTCCTGTAAGCGTTCTATTGCATTGTGACTGAAAACTCCATGTGATGCGATGAAGTACAAATCCCCGGCACCTTTTGCTTTTAAAGCTGCAGCTAATTCAATAAACGTTCGCCCACCGTCGCAAATGTCATCAACAACCAAACAGGGTTTATTCCCTAAATCGGATGTATTAACGTCGCTTCGTAAAATCTCTCCTGTTTCGAGATTGCGCACCTTAATTCCTGTGGCGATTTCTCCTTTGTAACCAATTTGTTGAGCAAGCTTGTCTACTTTCTTATACGCTCCCAAATCCGGGGAAACAAGTACAAAATCTTTCAATTGAAGTTCTGCAAGAAAGTAACTCACCATTTCGTAATTAGGTATGATCACACAATTATTGATGAGTGCAGGAGTTACATCACTATGCGGATCAAAAACAATTACTTTATCCAGTTGCAAATTATTCAACAAACCAGCAAAAACTTTAATAGATAATGATTCTCCCGGAACCATCACTCTATCCTGGCGAGCGTAAGGCACATAAGGGATGAGTGCTTCGATATGCTTCACATTCATTCTGCGAAGTGCATCTACAGCCAGAATCAAGTTCATTAAATCGTCTGATGAATTTAATCGGGTATTCAATCGTACTTTTTCCGTTCCATTGAGTGCTTCTGAAAAACGAACATTACATTCTCCTCCTGCAAATTTTCTTAATTCAACGTCTTCGTTCGAATTTATAAGTGATATAGTTTTCATAGTTTCTCTTATTTAAAGTTCAAAATGAAACCCTTCACGGGTTAAAGTATCGTATGCTTGTTTGTCAAAGCGATAGAGCATTGCTGCTTTTCTGGGAACGTTCGTTTCTTTCTCGCCGAGTTCTTTCAATACTCCCATGGCAAGTACTTTTTTGCGAAAATTGCGCTTATCTATCTCCATTCCTAAAATGGATTCACAAACTGCCTGTAATTGGGATAACGTAAATTTTTCGTCCAGCAACTCAAACCCAATAGGTTGATAGGAAACTTTCCCTTTCAATCGCTGAACTGCCATTGTTACAATTTCAGCATGATCGAAAGCCAGGTCAGGCAATTCAGATAATCCGAACCATTCAGCCTGTAAGGTATCACGACCAGCAATAAGCTCATAAGATTGTTTATTAACCAAAGCGAAGTAAGCTATAGATACAATGCGTTCTCGTGGATCACGATCTGTATTACTAAAGGTGTATAATTGCTCAATAAATACTTTGTCAATGCCCGTTTTTTCAAGAAGAATTCTTCTGGCACAAGCTTCTGTTGTTTCTTCAGGGAAAACGAATCCACCCGGCAATGCCCATTTGTTTTTAAACGGCTCTTTTTCACGTTCAGTAAGCAGAAGCTTAAGTTCACCACCATCGAAGCCAAGAATGACACAATCTGTGGCAAGTGCAATTGGTTTATGAAGTTGTTGATACATCCCTTAGTGTTTTTTTTACACAAAGGTAAACATCAAATTGAAAGCGCAATGAATTTTAGTGTATTTTTTACACTTAGAAGTGAAAGTAATTTTGATTTCAAAAGTTCAACCTTTAAAAAAGGCAATAAATACTTAAGGTTTCGGAAGATTATCAAGAAATTATCTCATTGGGCTTTACAGACTAAAAAGCCTTACTCCGCATGAAATAAGGCTTTCGCATTTTTGTGAACTTATCACAACAAAAGTCGAACACCTTTAATGAGAAAAATCAGATTCAATATGGCAAGTCATATTCTATTCACAACCGCTTTCGGAACATTCACCAGTACTCGAACAAGACTTTGGATCTGTTGTTGCACATTCAGTTTGTTTCGAAATTGCCGTTGCAGAACTATACTTTGCATACTCGAAATAGCTTAAGAAGCTCAAACTAAGAACCAAACCAATCCAAAAGATTGCTTTTGAAATTTTCACTTTCCGTTTTTCCTTATCAGTTGGAGCGCAGTCACAAGAATTCCCTGTATTGCAGTTATATTTTGGAATAACGTAAAGTGAGTAGTAAGATATGGTAAAGGAAGCTGCACTTATTGCTATCAGTAATGGTTCAATTGCGCTAATAATTGGTGAATTAGCGATAGTTGCAGAAGAAACACCAAATAATGATGCTACCGGGCTTGCGCAAACTCCAACACAAGCACCGCTTTTACAGCACGCCAATAAAATCGGAGCGGATGAAGTTAATCCGCCCGTGATGGTAGTCCAAATGGTTCTTTTTGCTTTCATTTCTTATAATTATTCCTTTACTATTCTTTCAGTATACGGACGTTAGTGTGCTGAAGAATTAGTGGTTTCCTTATTTCCCATTCGTTCTGATATGTGAACACTGGATTCCTGCATACCACATTTTTTGCTGCAGGATTTGCTTTTAGACTTTCCCTTAGAACATTCTTTTTTATCACATTTCTTGTCACATTTAGAAGTACACTTCGGTTCCTGGGAAAGCGTTGAAAACACCACAAAGAGAACCGTAGCTGACGATAGGATTATTTTTTTCATTTTGTATAAATTAATTTCCTCAAAAGTATCGTGTGTTCATAGTGGATCATGTTAGCCACTAGTTATTGGCATGTTAATGACTTGTTAACAATCAAGAGTGGTTACCATTTAGGCTACTTTTGGACTAAAATGAGACAAAGTACCAAAATATTTATCATACCAACATCCGTGATTCTTGCGCTAGTAGCAATACAAGTTGTGTGGATATTTCAATTAGTAGTGACAAAGGAGCGAATTTTCAACGAAAAGGCTACTATTGCCATTGGGGCAACTGTAGGTGCTTTGAATAACGATACCGAACTATGTTCCAATATGGAGGGCATTTGTAACGGTAAAGTGATGCAAAACTGTCCATTACGATTGACGCAAACAGATGAACAAAAAATAGATTCCGTACTTAGATATTATCTGAACTATTATCAGTTAAAACCGGACTATTCTTTAATTATTTCAAAAAACGGGAAAACCATTTCTAAAACCAAAACCCTTGCAAATTCTGATAATAAATACGTCAAAAAGCTTCCTGTAAATGGCGGAAGAGATAAAATTGAGTTTCAGTTATCCCTGCCCGGGAAATACAGTTACATAACCAAAGAAATTGGATTTCTTTTTATAGCTTCAATTGCATTAATTTTTCTGATCTCTTTTTTCTATATAAAAACAATAATTTCTTACAGAAAGGAAAAACTGCTGGCTCAAAGAACTACTGATTTTCTAAATACAATAACCCATGAATTTAATACACCATTGACGAATATAGGTCTTGCTTCTAAAATGTTACGTAAAAGTGTCAACACTATCAATCAGGACAAAACAGAAACCTACTTCAAGATTCTTCTAAATGAGACTGAAAAATTAAAATCCCAGGTAGCGAATATTCTAAATGTTGCAGCCTTGGAAAAGGGTGAGTTGATACTGAATGAGCAGACCATTGATTTACATGAGATTTTAAAAGAACGGTTAAACTGTTTCGTGGTGCAATTGGAAGCACTGGAGTTTAAGGTACACCTTCAATTATCTGCGACCAATAGTGTGATTTGGGGAGATCCGGATCTACTATCGAATACTTTTAACAATTTGATAGAAAACGCATTGAAATACTCACCAAACACGTGCGAACTGACCATTACCTCATATAATCAAGCCGATATGATTTACATTGAATTTGCAGATAAAGGAATTGGAATAGCACCAGAAAACCATGCATTAATCTTCACTAATTATTTCAGGGTAAACACTGGAAACATTCACAATGTAAAAGGATTCGGGATCGGATTAGCTTATGTGAAAAAAGTGATAGAATTACATCAGGGTAAAATACTTGTTAATAGTGAATTGGGGCACGGGGCAACATTCAAAATCATTTTATCCAATTTGAAATGAATCCGGACGTTCCATCTATTTTATTCGTTGAGGATGATCCTAGTCTTGGATTATTATTGCTTGACCTTTTGCAATCTGAAGGATTTAACGTAAAGCTGATCCGTGATGGGGAAAGTGCTCTGAATCATTTTAAGAAAGGAACCTTCTCTTTATGTTTGCTTGATATCATGTTACCCAAAATAGATGGTTATACGATTGCGAACGAAATCCGGTTAATTGATCCGGAAGTTCCAATCATTTTTATTACGGCAAAAGCCTTGAAAGAAGATAAACTCAAGGCTTATCAAATAGGTGCGGATGATTACATCGTAAAACCCTTTGATGAAGATGAACTGATCTGGAAAATAAGAGCATTCATGAGAAGAACTCAGATTCCGGTTCAGGAAAAATTGCCTATTGCTCCAATTCGAATTGGAACTTACACTTTTGATTATGAAAATTTAAGTCTTAATGATGGGAAATCATCACAACGAATGACATCCAAAGAGGCAGAACTACTACTATTTCTTGTTAGAAACACCAATAAACTTGTGAAACGAGAAGAAATTCTACTTGCAATCTGGGGCCAAAACGATTATTTTTTGGGACGAAGTTTGGATGTCTTTATTTCAAAACTCCGGAAATATTTGAAAAATGATCCTCGTATCGAAATAGAAAATGTTTTTAACGTTGGTTTTATTTTTAAGATTGATCATCCTTTTTAAGAGCCAACCAACTACCCACAGCCATGACTACTCCTAAATTGGGAGCAGAAATTTCCATTAGCTGTTTCTCAAATTGAACTCTGTTTGGATTATAAATCAATTCGTTATAAATTGGAGTAAATGTTGAAATCATTTCTGTCAAGTCACTCAACGTTTTGTTAGGAACAATACCAATGGACCGAAGTTTGAAGTCATTCAAATTTTTAGTCTCTATTAGATTTTTCTTCAAAATATCTCTTGTTTGCATTAGAATTTTTGTACCATATGGAAATTCGTCAAAAGCATAACTACAGTCAATAATTAATTTGTCAAACTTTGAGATGATATTTTTATAATTGTCATTGTTGTATTTTGATTTTTGAAATTCTGTTTTGAAAGCATTTTCACGGTAATTTTCAGAAAGATTTTGCATAAAAACAAAAACAGCCAATTGTTCGGAATATTTGATATTGAAGGTTGTCTTTTGGCCAAAAGCAAAAGTTATTAAAAATAAAAATGTCAGTAAAAGTCTATATTTCATTTTTTGGTTTTAGTTGTTCATAATCTCCGCTAACTTGTTTATTGACGAATAAAACCAGTTTAGGTGATTTATGAAAACATCTTTGAAAGAGAAGGATTTCAAAAGATTAGAGTTAAATTATTCCGCGAATTTTCAATTGTTACCAGTTAACTTTTAATGCGTGATAAATGACAACAATTTGGTCCAATCAAGTTCCTTGAAAGAATGTGCGCATAAAAATCAAAAGGTAATCTTGTGATCCTTTCCATGGTCTATCAAGTGATCCTGATCCCGATTACAAGGATGTCGTCGACCTGGTCCCGAGCACCTTTCCAGGTCTGGAAATTGCGTTCCAGTATCCGCCCCTGTTGCTCCATAGATGCTTCCGAAACTGCAAGGGCCTGTTCACGCAAAGCACGAATCCGGTATTTTTTATCCTGCGGTCCACCAAACTGGTCTGCGTAACCATCCGTGAACAAGTAAAGAACAGCGCCTTTCATAAGCTGAATAGTATGCGTAAGAAAAGGCTGTGAGCTGTTATAAGAACCAATGGGCTGTTTGTTCGGTTTGATCTCAGTAACCTCCGGATCACCGGGATTCCTGAACCACAGCGGATTATTGGCTCCGGCCCATTTTAGTTCACGTGTTTCCCTGTTCAGGCAACACAAGCTGATATCCATTCCATCATTCAATCCTCCCGAACCACGATGAAATGCTCCCATAACCATTTCATGCGTCCTGTCGAGCAATTCTCCAGGATCAAGTATCTCATATTCGCTTAGCGAACGATTGAGTGCATTCCGACACACTACACTTACAATTGCACCTGGAACTCCGTGACCGGTGCAGTCTGCAACTGCAAAATAAATCAACTCTGTTGCTTTTCCATCCAGCACAACTTCATGATGCTCCAGCCAATAAAAATCACCGGTAACAATATCCTTGGGCTTATAGATTATAAAACTATCTTCAAAATACTGCTTCCAGTAGCTGTCTTCGGGCAAAATTGCATCCTGAAGTTTTTTGGCGTAGTTGATCGAATCAATGATTTCTTTGTTCTTTTCATCCACCATTTTTTTTTGCAGTTCTACTTCGGATTTTTGTTCCAGTATGATTTTCCGGGACTTATTCTTCAAATGAAGTGTACGGAGAAGCATTACTCCAAGGAATAAAAACAGTGCTCCGGATCCGGCATACATGTATTTTTGCTTCCGTTCACTTTTAATTCTTTCCGCTTGAACACGCTGTTGCTTCCTGAGGGATTTGATCTGGAGAATTTTCTTTTCCGAATCGTGCCGTTTGGTCAGCTCCGAAAGCTGCTGAGAAGTTTCGATGGTAATTATTGAATCTTTAATCACCAAAAAAGTATCCACTTCGCATAATGCATATTCGTATTTCCCAAGCTTTCTGTATAATTTTGAGAGCTGAAGGCGTGTTCTCATTTCCTGGTAAATCTCAGGATCAGAAGCAAGGATCCGTAAATAATAGGTCTTTGCTTTTTTCAGGTCTCCCTTTGATTCATAAGTTAATCCCAGGTCGTGAAGCCAGACTGCAGATCGCTGATTATTTTCCAATTGAATTGCTTTTTCATAATAGCGGATTGCCTCATCCGGTTTTTTAAGGAATTGGTACGAGTTTCCTAAATTGCCATAAATATTCGGATCTTCAATACCGAGTTTCTTCATGATAATATAAGCTTGCTGAATGTGCTCCAGTGCTTTTTTATGCTCTTCCAGCTCATTGTAAGAAACCGCAAGATTAGAATGAATCAGGTATTCACCCTGAATAAAATTGTACTGTCTAAAAACGGAAAGTGACTGATTGAATTTTTGGATGGCCTCTTTATTACGCCGGAATTTCCGGTAAAGCATGGCAATATTTACCTCTACCTTTGCAATTCCGAGTTTATCTTCCTCTTTCCGAAAATAAAAAATGGCTTTGTCGTAGGCCGCTATTGACTTCGGAAAGTCACTTGCTCCATCATATAGAATACCCTTAATTTTATAAGCATTTGCAATTCCGGAAAAGAAATGAAGTTGCTGTGCAAGTTCCAAACCTTCCTGGCAAATCTCATAACTTTTTTTGGGATAATCGTATTTGAGTTCCCATGCGAGATCATTCAGGGCTTTCACTTTGTTAGTGTCAGCCTTCATACTTTGTGTCTTTATTATCAAATCTTTTGTTTTTCCATCCTGTCCGAAAGAATTGAACAAAATGGAGCAACAAGCAAGTAGTATGTATCTTTTCATTACAGCTAAAAATACACAATGAGGTTGAAAAAAGCCACAAACCCGGACATTAAATCAGCTGTAGAAGTAAATAAGACACATACCCTTTCCTTGAATTCTTCGATCATTATTTGTAAAGCACTTGTTTTCATCAGAAAAGACCCGGAATTATGTTCGTAAAGAAGAGACAAGCAACTTCTTTTTAATCGCTTAAGGAATAAAAGACAAATACTGTCTTAAATCACTTTATATAACTTTTGACATTTTATTTTCTCAGAAACGTGTAAAAGAAGTTGAAGTTGAAAGCTAATTGGATTCGAACGACTGATTCGATAGAAAAATACAATAAAATCAATGGTTTATGACAGTTTTGGTTTCACCACCCTCCTTAATCCTCCCTCGCAGGGAGGAGACAAATCTCTGCTTCGAACACGAATCCCGCACTCAGTCCTCACACTCACACTAAAGAAAAAGCCCAGAAAAACAGAGCGAGTGTGAGAGTGAGTATTGAGGGCAAAAAGAAAAAGCGAACTACTACCGTAATTCGCTTTTTCTTTTTGTGATCCCATTTGGATTCGAACCAAAGACCTACTGCTTAGAAGGCAGTTGCTCTATCCAGCTGAGCTACGGGGCC
>DJFP01000169.1 GCA_002432565.1 Flavobacteriales bacterium UBA5869 | reverse complement strand
CCTTCGATCAATTCGATCCCCAGGTTCAATGCACGGCCCAACACCACTTCTTTTGTTTGAGGAAATGCATTTTTAGAAATGAAGAATTTATTTACTCCATCCTTAATCTCCTGGCGGGAACGTGAGTTCCAGAACAAGATCATTGCTTCGGACGCCGCTGTTCCTTCATCCAATAAGGATGCGTTTGCGATTTCCATTCCTGTTAGTTCCATCACCATCGTCTGGAAGTTCAACAAAGCCTCTAAACGACCCTGGGAAATTTCAGCCTGGTACGGAGTATATGCCGTATACCATCCCGGATTCTCCAATACGTTACGCAAAATCACGGAAGGAACGATCGTTTCGTTGTATCCTAAACCGATGAAAGACCTGTATACTTTATTCTGAGCACCCAATGCGGTGATATGCTGCAGGTATTCCTGCTCGCTCAACGCATTGTCGATCTTCAATTCTCCTGATAAACGGATGTGTGAAGGAATGGTTTTATCGATTAATTCTTGAATTGATTTAACACCAATAGCAGCTAACATCTCAGATTTCTCAGCTGAATCAGGGCCAATGTGGCGGGATGAAAATGCACTCATAAAAATTTCACTTCTTTTTTGAAACTTACTTTTACTAGTAAGCAGGTGCAAAGATAGCGAATTTCACGTTTTATTATTTCGATTTAGTTTGGAATATTTGTTAACCGGAAATGGAGACTTTCCATAGCCGTTCAAGAATCGATTTTAAATCATTGACCGAACTGAAATCCAGGCAAAAAAGATTGTGGCTTACTCCTTGCAGCTTGCCTTTCTTTCAAGCATTTCGGGACCGCTCATTTGCTCAAATTCGGCGCATTTAGCCTTCTTTGTTTGGATCAATTCTTTTACTTCTTTCTGACCTTTGTTACTCAATGCTTTTGTACGCAGCTCGTCGTATTTTGCATTGAGCTCATCACTAGCGCGAATACAGTCACAGATAGAATCCTCACTGCAGGAGGTGAATAACAGGCTAAAAAATACCGGGAAAGCTAAAAAACGGAGTTTCATTCAGTTCATTTTAAGTGAATTCCCGTTAAAATATGCCTGTTTGCATACCATATAAAGCAGGAATGATTTACTTTGCTATTGCAAACAAATGTAATCCATGCAGACAAAACTTCCAAAAGTAGGAACCACCATATTTTCAACGATGAGCCAATTGGCAAATCAATACCAGGCAATTAATCTCTCACAGGGCTTTCCAAATTTCCCGATTGATCCTTTGATTGAAGAATTATTGGCTAAAAACAGTACTGAAAACGTGCATCAGTATGCCCCAATGGCCGGGCTTCCGGCTTTGCTGGAAGGAATTGCGCAAATGGTACACCGTGTTTACAACAGAGAGGTTAATCCTTCTACCGAAATTTTGGTTACTTCCGGAGCTACACAGGGAATTTTTACAACACTTCAGGCATTGGTCCATCCGGGAGATGAAGTGGTTATCCTGGATCCGGCTTATGATTGTTACAGTCCGGCGGTTCATTTGGCAGGCGGAAAGGCAATCCATATTCCCATGCGGGAAGATTTCACAATAGACTGGCGAGAGCTCAGACAAACGGTGAACCAAAAAACGCGCATTTTGATCATCAATAATCCGCACAATCCCTCCGGGAAAATGATGGACCAGGAAGATTTTGACGCATTGGTACAGGTCATGACGGATCACCCCAACCTGATGTTGTGCTCCGACGAAGTTTATGAATTCATTACTTTTGAAAAAAAGCATTTTTCCGCACATCATCATGAAATTTTGCGGAATAGGAGTATCATTGTTTCATCCTTCGGAAAAACATTTCACTTAACAGGATGGAAGGTTGGTTACCTGATAGCACCGGAACCTATCCTGAGAGAAATCAAAAAAGTACATCAGTACCTGGTGTTTTCCGTGAACAGTGTGGCACAAAAAACATTGGCGGACTACATTTCCGCAACCGATATGACAAACCTCGGCGGATTCTACCAGGATAAACGCGATCGTTTTAAACAACTCATGACCAAGAGTAAGTTTGAATTCCTGCCCAGCGAAGGGACTTATTTTCAAACAGTGCGGTACAACGCAATTTCCGATCTTCCGGATGTTTCCTTTTGCGAATGGCTGGTAAAAGATATCGGGGTGGCAGCTATACCGCTCTCCGTTTTCTACGAGGAATTGAACGATTATCACACCATCCGTTTTTGTTTTGCGAAAACAGACGAAACATTAATCCAGGCAGCAGAAAGATTATGCAAAATCTAAGAATAACATTCGTCCAGGCAGATCAGCGTTGGGAAGACAAAGCTGCCAACTTCGAACATTACGAGGAACTATTGAAATCGGTTTCGGAAACAGACATCATCCTCTTACCTGAAATGTTCCAAACCGGGTTTTCCATGAATGCGAAACAACTTTCCGAAAAAATGGAAAGCAGCGCAAGCATTTCATGGTTAAAGGGGAAGGCAAAAGAAAAAAAAGCCGCGTTCTATACTTCACTTATTATTGAAGAGGAAGGAAAATACTACAACCGTGGCGTATTCATTGAGCCCGACGGAAAAATCACTTGTTATGACAAGCGGAAACTATTCGGAATGGCAGAGGAATCGATTCACTTCACTGCCGGCTCAAAAGAAGTCATTGTGGATTATCTTGGATGGAAAATAAACTTACAGATTTGTTATGACCTTCGCTTCCCGGAAAATATACGCAATGGAGAAACGAATGGGAAGCCTGCTTATGATCTTTTGCTCTATGTAGCAAACTGGCCGGAAAGAAGGATTCATCACTGGTCAACACTTTTGCCCGCACGTGCAATTGAAAACCAATGCTACGTTGCAGGATTGAATCGTGTTGGGAATGATCATTCAGGTTTGTCCTACAATGGTCAGAGCAAATTAATTAACCTCCTTGGCGAGGAACTTTCCAACCTTTTGAATTCTGAAAGCGTCATTACACAGGACATTAGCTACGATGAACTGGGTCGACTCCGGGAGAAATTACCTTTCTTAAAGGACAGTGATTACCGTTTATTTCGTAATTAATACCGTTTAATAAATAAACAGACCTTTTATGGGTCAAATAATTAAATTTAGAACTTCGTAAATTAAAGAAAACATGAAAAAACAAATTACTTTGTTATCGGGATTGTTGCTGGTTACAGGTGCTTTTGCTCAAAATGCGAAAGTAACGGCATCACCTCGAATGGCACAAACAATTAGTACTGCAAACCACAAAGCAGCTCCGGTTTCCGCTCCGAAAGCTTTAGGAACTACTATCTGGTCAAGTGACTTTTCAACTCCTAGTGATTGGGTCATCGACAACGACAACCAAACGGGTGGTAACTTCGGTTGGAATATCAACGCAACAAAAGAAGGTTGGGCAAACAATGCTACACAAGGAATTATCCTTTCTACTTCCGGAGGTAACTTCGCTGAATTAGGGAATGGAAACCCGGCTGCAACTCCTGCAACTCAGAAATTGGATGTTGATTACTATTTAACTACAGCGGATTCGATTGATATCACAGGACAGCCAAACCTTATTTTATCTTTCATGCAGAACGGTGCATTGTTCAATGATCTTCAGGAATTCCAAATTTCTTTGGATGGTACTACATGGGTTACTGTAGGTGATAACACAGATAAAGGTACTTTATCTCAGGCAGGTGGAGATCCTTATGCGAATCCAACTCAGGAAATAATCAACATCACTTCTTATGTTCCAAACGGATCAACTAAACTGTGGGTTCGTTTCCACTGGACAACTCGTTTCCCTCAATCCGCAACAAATCCTAACGTTTGGATTACTTACGGATGGAATATTGACGATGTAAAAATTACTACACCTGCTGAATACGATTTAGCAATCACTAATGATTACTGGGGTACTGAAGGATTGGCATATTTCAAAATTCCTACCACTCAAATCGCTCCTATCGATTTCTCTTTGAATGTTAAGAACGAGGGTTCATTGTCCATGACAAACGTAGTATACAATGTTGCAATTACTGGTGCTGCTACTTTCAACGGGTCAAATACTCCTGCAACTATCGCTGCCGGTGCTGATGACAGTTTATTCATGTCCACTCAGTTTACTCCAAGCGTTGTTGGTACTTATAACGTAGCAAGAACGTTAGCGGCAGACAGTACGGATGATGTTCCTGCTAATAATTCACTGGGAGCAAACTTCTCTTTCGATGTAACAAACCACATCTATGCAAGAGATAACGGTGTTGCAGACGGATACACAACTAACGGTGCAGATTTGTTCCAGGCTGGAAACTTCTATGATATCTGGACTCCTCAAATTGTAAAGGGTGTTGATGTACGTTTTGCTACAGGAACTCCTGTAAACTCTGAAGTTTATGCTAGAATTCACAAGATTGATCCGGTATCCGGAGATATCGTTTACGCTGGAGAATCTGCTGTTATTTCATTGACAGCTGCACAAATCGGTACTAACATTACGCTTCTTTTGACTAGCCCTATTCAAATGGAGGCAGGTACAACTTACTTCGTAATGGTTGGTAGTTATTCAGCAGATGTTAGAATTTCAAATGCCGGAACTTCAGTTCCTCAAACTTCATTCTTCGTAGACGGAGATGATATCACAGTACAAGCAAACAGATTCTACCAATTGGAGACTCCATGGGTTCGTTTGAACTTCGATCCTTCATTAAGTGTTGAAGAATTGACTACTGCATCTAACTTATCTGTTTACCCGAACCCATTCGCTGGTACAACAGAAGTTAAGTTCGACTTGAAAGCTGACGCTAGCGTTTCTGCTGTTGTTACAGATCTTTCAGGACGTACAGTTGCAACAGTTCCTGCTTCTAAAATGGCTGCTGGTTCTCAAACTATCGCTATCGATGGTACTAGCTTCCAGGCTGGAATCTACAACGTAACTTTGACTGTTGGTAACGAAACAACAACAAAACGTATCGTTAAGAAATAATTTTCTTTAGAAAAAACGAAATGGGGATCTGCTGTGGTAGATCCCCATTTTTTGTTTCGTA
>DJFP01000144.1 GCA_002432565.1 Flavobacteriales bacterium UBA5869 | reverse complement strand
GAAGGGGTGCCTCCGTTAGCCGCATTGGTCTGATTAGTGGCTCCGGCAGTCGTTCCCGAAGTAAAGGAGCAACTTGCTCCAACCGTAAGAGACGGAGCTGATAGTGAACCGCTTGTACATGGTGTATTGGATTGTCCGTAAGTAAATTCCACAAAAAAAAGTATGTGAAAGAATAGTACAAGTAATTTACCTGTTTTCATAGTAGTAGTATTTGAATCTATTAATGCTGATAGTTTGCTATATCCTCGACGGTTATATATTCCCCATTTAAAATCATGGCTTCAAGTGAGAGGTATAAATTCTTGCGTTCTTCTGTCATTGCCTGGAATTCGGATTGTCTGATCAGTTTAACATCCGGATGGAATGCCAGCCAGTTTTTGATGATTGTAATATCTTCATCTTTGGAAATAGTCTGTTGGGAAACTTCAGCCGTTTTTCCGGACTGCTCATAAGCCATTAAGTCTTCAAAGGTTAGCTTCTCTTTGTAAACAACCACCTGATCTTTTAACCGGGATTTGAAATCGGAACTGAGCTGCCCGTAGTTTTTCTCGGAGAAAATATAGACTGAAGGATGAAGTGAAACCCATGTAACAATTCTCGGATCTTGTTGCCCAATCACCTTATTACAGGTAATTTGAAGACAAAATACACTAGCAAGCAGCAGGCCATTTCTCATACGCAAAAGTTTAAATTTTATCGTAACACCCAAATTCGCATATAAAATTAACGTTTCCACCAACCCATGAATATTCTTGCCTATTTTGTTATCAAAATGCACTCTAAAATTATTTTTTAATTTTTCAGGGAAAAACAGATTGTTTTTTTAAAAAAACCAACTAATTATTAACAAATACTTCATTTGAAAACCTCCATATCTCGCATTGATCAGTTATCACGTCTAATCTTTAGCTGCTTTTTTGGCAATGAAACAGGTAGAATCCTTAACTAAAACACCATGTGCGCCGTACTCCTCTTTTCACTCACCGGAACTCTTCTGTCCTGCGGTAGTCCCGGGAAATCAACAATAAATGAAGTGAACCGATATAGTGCTTCAAATGTCTCCCGCGAAACGCTTACGCTTTAGCTTTAGCGTTGGCGCATTGCGCAAATCAAAGCTTCCTCTTTCGAAGGGTAATTCTCCGGCTCACACTGCCTCATCAACTCATTTGTACAGGGTCCTTTCACGATTTGTACTACCTGGTTAACGCATTTGTATAGGTGCATAAAGTGCTTTATTCATACTTCATAGTGCTTTGTACAGGGTACTCTCTCGATTTGCACTACCCGGCTAACTCATTTGTATAGGTGCATAAAGTACTTTGTTCATACTTCATAGTGCTTTGTATAGGGTACTCTCTCGATTTGGAATACCGGGTTAACTCATTTGTATAGACTTGAAGATGTTATGCACGATACTTTCATTGATTTGCATGGGATATCGGTTAAATGTGATCTGATCATTGGTGCCATTTCAGGAGGGCTTTTCTCGATTTGCAGATGAAAAAATGCCCAAAGTAGCTAGAGTGTTTTGCTCTTGCCTGTTAGACACTCTCTAACTTTTCTCGTTTCTCAACCTCTTCAAAAAAACAAAACAGTGAACCAAAACTACCACCCATCCTCACAATGCACCTCCAGGATATAGCAATCCAACTCCGTTAAACGTGGAATAATCCAATTCAGGTAAAATCCGTAATCAGTTGAGCGGTCATTGTATGGAGTCCGTTCACCGATTCCCGGACTAATTTCCAGCTGAAAATACGAAGGGGTATCGTGTGTTCCATTTAGTTTCTCTGCTCCTATGAAAATTGCTTCGGCAATACTTTCAGAATAAATAGTCACGTAGGTGTAATACTTTTTACTCTGCCTGTAATCCAAAGCTTCCTTTAACTTTCCGAAGTCACTGAATACGATACCTTCCATTAAATCATTATCGTCTTTTGCAATGGAGGTCATTTCAAAAGTAGAATCATCTGTCAAATTCGCTACGAAGTCTATGAACAAATCTGAGAATTGGACTCTATCCGTAACAATTCGTAAGGAAATAGATCGGTCTACACTCATGGGTTTCACTTTATACCTAAACAAAAGTATTCATTTTATTCCCATAAGTAGCGTGAGCAGCCTGTCCAGATATTCGGGATCTCACTCATGCTTACCAAAATTTCCTTAACTTCCCTCCATGTTTTTCAAATTCAAAAAACAAAAAAAACTCCATCAGGAAGATCAAGAAGAATTACTTCGAATTATCGGATATCTAAAATCGACTCTTACTCCCGAAACAAAATTAAGCTGTTCTTATTTTGAAAGCGTCGAAAAATTGGAAGAAGTATTAGATGAGCTTTCTGAAGCTGTCAAAGCAGGAGATTTGAACTGTTTAAAGGATTTAAACATGTACTTCTTGCCTACTTCCAGTTTCCAGGAATTATCTATCAGAAATGGCTGGTCCAATGAATACCTGGAATTAGCAAGTAAATTTGACCGCATTCATCATAAATACAAATAACATTCTCAAATGCCTATCCGCAAAAAAGTCTTTTGGATTTTCTTGAGTATCATTTTATCTGTTACAAGTTATTTCTTACTCTATTCTTTGGTAATTTACCCAAGCCTCATTCCGGACGAATGTTATTTTCACACGCACAAACCTTCACCTACCGTTGAACTTTTTTTCGACTTTCCTCCGGCTGAAAATGGTCATCCGGTTGCAAAACAAATTGGGTTGGTACTAACTTTTACCTTTGGCGGGTTATTGGGCTGGATAATGGTGTTTTTTGCTTCTAAAAGAAAAAAGAAATCAACACAAGAACCACCGAAAGAATTAAAACCCAATTGCTGACTCATCAAACCGGAAGGATTCTTAACTTAGTTCCTATAAACAATCACTCATTATGTACGGCAAACTTCTTCTAGCAGCACTCCTCTCAGGCTTTCTTTTTTCCTGCACCAGCGGCAGCGATTCAGCGAAAAGGGCAGAATTATTAAAAGACCCGGAAGGCGCTCAACCGCAAAAACCGGATTTATTGGCGACAGTGCCGTTCAAAAGAGTGCCGGTGATTGATTCCACCAATTTTGACAATTTCAACGGAAAAGACCCGCTTTCTGAAAAATTGGTTTCCCGGTTAAACCTGAAAATCCTCGACGAGAATGCTCAGAATTTCTACGCCAGGTACCGCATTTCCTTTACAACGGCTGTTGATCTGATGGCAGTTACTGCTGCGACCGAAAACGAAATGAAGACTTTTTTGATCGCTTACTCGAAAGAAGATTACCAACTCATCGACCGGGTGATGATCGCCTACGACGAGATCGCGGAATCTGCCCTTTCTTCTGTCGGAAAAGTCACCAAGAACGAAATCACGGTGAAGAATTACAATTACATGGGTGAAGAACCGGTCATCGAAACGCTCAAATACCGCATCGAACACTCCGGCAAGTTCAGTAAACAGTAACCACTAAGCACGCGAAGACCACAAAGAAAACCTTGTGCGCTTCGTGACCCTTGTGGTTTAAACGTGCGGATTTCTTACCTTAGAACGATGGAAAATGAATTGCATCCCTGGAACTGGTTCGCGCCGGAAGACAGCCGTGTTCTGATTGTCGGCACCTTCCCTCCCACCAAGCGCAACTGGTCGTTCGATTTCTTTTACCCCAACAAGGCCAATCTTTTCTGGAAAGTCATGGCCCGGATAGCCGAAGTGGAATTGCAGTACCCGAACAGAGAATTAGCAGTCGAAGAACGAAAAGGGATTCTCCGGAAACTGGGCGTGGCTATTACAGACATGGGCCGGCACATTCAGCGCAGCGGGAATAGTTCGCTGGATGAAAACCTGAGCGTGGTTGAGTACATGAACATCTTCCAAATCCTGGACGAAAACCCGGGTATCCGCAAGATCATCTTCACCAGCAGTTCCGGGAAAGAAAGTGCAGCCCGCTGGTTCAACAACTTTTTAGCTTTCCACGAGATCAAACACCGCTTCCCCACAGGACAAAGACCGATCAAAAGTGCGTTCCAATACAAAGACAGAATGATCGAACTGGTAGTTTTGTATTCGACTTCTCCACGTGCAGCCAACCGCTTTTCTTTTGATTCGCTGGTGGAACTTTACCAAAACGAATTAATTGGTTAGCCCGCTGATCAAGCAAATTGCACAGATAAACCTATTATAAGATCTTAAAATTATCTTTTGGAATAAAGTATCGCATCAACTTAAAACGGATTTCGAAATGGCGATTAGGCTAACAAGATCGGGCACCTGTGCAGTAAATGGCAGTGAATTTTTCATACTGTTTGAGGCGGGACGCTGAGTTTATGAAAAATCCTGCCATGACCTGCTAACAGGTCGATTGGTTTGCCAACGCCTAGACCTTTTTGGCTCCACCTTTTTGTGGCAATGACAAAAAGGTGGAATCTAATTTTTAGCTTATTTTAAGTTCTTGTAATGACCAATTCTGGGTATATTTAAAACTGGTTAATGTTTAATTCATTGTTCATGAAATCAGGTTTGAAGCTTCTGTTTTTGATTGTTTGTTCTTTTTACGGAACCGGTCTTGCAGCTCAAAAAGAATTTGAAGGTGTGATCAGGTACAAACATACCGTTACAGCGAAAGACAAAAACTTTGATGTCAATTACGATTACACCGCCCTGGGCAAAAAATCGGAATATTACTATAAAAAGGGGAATTACAAATTCGTTAATCACGATGCATTCTTTGCCGGTGATTTGTACCGGGCCGACCAGGTTGCCAATTATTTACCACTGAGCAAATCAGATACTGCTTACCGGGTCGACGGAACCGTTTCAGACATGGACGTCATGGATGTAGAAGTAAGAGATTACGAAGAAAAGATACTGGGGCATGCCTGCGTCGTTGTAATCCTGAAACTGATTCCTTCCGGAAAAGACGGACCGGTTTCTTACCGCAGGTATTACTGTTCCAAAGATTTCCCNNCCGGAGCATTTTAAGAACTGCAAAGGCAATGCATACAATGTAATCTATGAAAAATCACAGTCGCTGCCTTTGCGAATAGAATTTGAATGGCCAGACAGGACCATCAAATGGGAAGCTTACGAAGCAAAAGCGCAAAAAGTAACTAACAAGCTGTTTGAAGTCAGCAAAAAATGGGTCATTGTACCAATTAACTAAGATGGAGATAACAACTCATACCATTCATAACATTTCCATTGCGGAAATAAGTGCGGAAGGATTAATCATTGAGAAAGAAGAAGACGGGCTCGACCTGCTTGGAAATGTGTATTACCAGGGTTTCGACCGCGTTATTATTCACGCCAAAAACATCACACCCTCATTCTTTGATCTGAAGAACCGGATGGCAGGAGAAATCCTTCAGAAGTTCTCAAATTACCGCGTTCGTTTGGCTATTGTGGGTGATTTTTCTGCTTATAAAAGCAAAAGCATCACCGATTTCATGTACGAATCCAATAAGGGAAAACTGATCAACTTTTTAGGTTCGGTGGAAGAAGCATTGACTAAATTATCACAGGGATAATCTCATGGCAACCAAAAGACAACTCCTTTTCGAACAAATCGATCAGATTCTATGGAATGATTGGGACCCAATCGGTGTGAATGATTCGAGTGAAGCAACGGATGAATACAGAAGTTATGTTCCGCATTTGGTAAAGCTGAAACTGGAAGGAGCAGACAAGCATAAAATAGCCAATCATTTATATCATATTGAAACCGTGAATATAGGTTTAAGCGGCAATAAAAATCACTGTGAGTCCATTGCTCAAAAGATAGTAGATCTTGGGTATTGAGGTTGAAGGATGAATTACTATTTAATTTCGAAGAAGTTTTTTTACTTAATTTTAACCCATATTCAAATAATCAACTGTATAATCATGAAAATTAGTTTACCCTTAAGTATCGCTATTCTTATTTCATTCTCAGTCAATTCACAGGAAAAGATCACCTATCCGAATTGTAACTGCACAGATCAGATCGAAACATTAACTCCAAAACCAAATGGAAAATATACCCGGACTTGTGATAAGCAGGTTTTGGAAACCGGAACTTTTATCAATGGAGAAAAAGATGGTGAATGGAAATCTTATAGCAAGGAAGGAACTCTTATTAAAGTCATTCATTATTCCAAAGGTGTTCTAGATGGTGATGTGTTATTCAACTACAGCAGTGGAAAAAAGAAACTTTCGGGAAGTTTTTCCAATGGTTTGAAAAACGGTCCCTGGGCATTCTATAGCCAGGAGGATAAAATCCAATGGGATTTAACTTACCAGGATGGAAAACCAATCGGAAATGCTCAATCTTATGACAAAAAAGGAAAAAAAGTACTTATTTCGTTCAATTTCGAAACAGGTACATTTAATAAGAACAGTTCAGAATTTTTACTCGTAGATGGTGATCCTGCAGTACTACAAGATGCAACTTCCACAGGATGGTTCTTATTATTTGTACCAGAAATGGATGAAAACGCCCAAAGATTGGGACTTGATCAAAAAAACACAGATTCCCAGATTTTCTTAAACCTGATAGAAATACCTTCCGAGTTTTTTGACACTTATCTGAAAACAAAATATATCATTGATTTTTCATTCAAGGATTATGGCCTGCAAACACTCAGAGTTGAACGCGAAAAGGATGCGGATGAAAATTCACCTGTTTTTCCTTTTGCAATAATAACCAACGACGCTGACAAATTGGTAAGAACGCAACCTCAGGATTTTTCAATGTTTTTACTTGATTCAAAAGTAAAAGAGGCATTTTCACTCGTACAGCCATGGCAAATCAATGACGGAAATTTCCAATTGATATTTTACTACATCATTAATGAAATTGGAGGGCGTGAAGTCTTCGACAAAAAATAACTCATGGACAACATACTGATCCGCTTACTTGAGCGTTCAAAACTGACCAAAGAAATTCTTGAATTCTGGCAATACGGCAATACCGATAATTTTTGGGCCGGCTATGTAATAGATTACAACGAAACCCTCGTTTTGATCCAGCATTATTCCAAATACGGACAGAAAGACGGAATTTTAATCTGGCCGATCGATAAAATCCAGAACATTGAGTATGGGAATGATTATATTTCCTGTCTGCAGTATATCATTGAACAGGTAAATGATCAATCAGGCATTTCATTCCATTTAAACCTTCCCAATCACGATGAATGGCAATTTGATTTGCTGGTGCAGCTCGAAGGAAATCAGGATTTCTTTACGAGTACAGAACTGAATGGCGGATCCATTTATACAGGTTTCATTCACGATGTGACCGAAGAGGATTTTGTCATTTCATGCGTTAGCTATATTGGAAACGACGAAGGAAAATCCCTGTATAAAGTCAATGAGATTACCGGTTTTCACCTGGATGACCTGGACAACCAGAAGCGTTTCAATCTTTATCGCTGGAAGAATCGCCAATAAATAGTCCATCCGAATGAAAACAACCGTACTTCCCATCCTGCTTTTAGTACTTTTGCTCGTTTCCTGTTCGGATAAGAAGCCGAAAAAAGACTTTCCAAAATCGGAAGTTAAACCTCAGCCTAAGGAAATCCTGATACCGGTTGAAGAAACCACTGAATTGCCGATTCATGAAACGAAATACCGAATTCTACCGGTTGATGAAAGTTCTTCGGATGAATCACTGCGCACATTTGTAATAAAACTTAAAGAAATTGTAAATCGAAAAGATGTTCCCGGGCTGATCTCCTGCCTGGATACGGGAATTGTTGTAAGCTGGGGCGGTGGAATGTACGGGATACAAACTTTCCTGGAGGAATCGAAACTGGACGTGAATCCGGAAAAGTCACCTTTTTGGAGAATTATGAAACGTTACATTGATTTAGGAGGTGCATGGGATAATAACAAGGAAATCTTTCGTTTTCCTTATGCTCAATGCGACCTTTTTTTTAAAGATATGGATCTTGATTTTGATTGGTATTTTACTGCAATATGTGTTTCGCCTCAAACCATCGTTTATAAAAGACCTGCTGCCAATTCAAAGAGAACAACAGTACTTTCCTACGAAGTTCTTAAGTTCACAGAAAGCATCGATGGGTTTATTAAAATCGAAACTGCCGATAAAGAAATAAGCGGATTCGTAAAAGAAGAGCAACTGGTTTTTTCAGGTGAGGCGCATCCTATTTTAGAAAAAATCAATGGGCAGTGGAAAATCACCAGTTTTGCAGGCTATGACTGATCAGGAAGAACATACAATTGTTGCGCAATGGGTTTCCACTAGCCAGGATTCAGTCTTTATTTCGGAAGACATGCTTTATTACGGGAAAATCGATTCCTCTGAGTACCATCCAAAATTACTGGCCGAAATGGCCTCCATTCCCCTATCCTATTTGAGAGTATTGGAAATCGACAGCAAGAAAAAAACAACCACACTGGAATACTACAGCTCAACGCTCTTGATCCGTTGGGAAAAGCTGGATACCATGAATGAATTTAAAAAATTCATGATCAGGCGTTTCCCGGATTCATTCACACTTTTTAGGGAAGACACGGTAAAATTTAAAACTCGCGGAACAATTGTGGCGCTTGTCATTATTCCGATTATCTACGTAATTGCATTGTTAACTCCTACAGATAAAGCTCATTATTCGGGTAAAAGATTTAGTGAGGCAATTATCGCTCTATTCCAGGCATTGGCTTCCATGGGAGTTCTAGTATTGACCCTTTTGTTTGGTAGTTTGTTTCTGATCGCACTACTAAGGCTTTTCCATGAACGAAAAAAAAGTACTCACATCACAATCATTCAATTAAGATAAATTAAGTAGGATTTCAAATTAAACGGTCTTAACTTACCTGTCAAACACACAAGCATGTTCAAAGCTCATTACATTTCAATCATTTACCTGCTTGCCTCCCTGATCTTCGGAGCGTTTGCTTTCCTGGAACAATCCGAAGTACTGGACATAGCGCTTCATGAACTGTATTTTTCCATTCCCAAAAGTATTGCCTGGCTGGTGCTTGCGTTTTTATTTTTAGTGTTTGCGGGAATTTCCCTGGCATTTGAGCTTTCCCGGAAACCGATCAATCCTTATTTTTTTGGAACTCATTTTTTGCTTACGATTATTGGTCTGGCAGTGTTTTACTTCGCTTTGCCGCAAGAAGTTTCCCCCGAACCGTACAAAGATTTGAGCGTAACCGAAGAATTAACAGAAGATACGATCAATACAGCAAGCTGGGCACCGTTCATGGTTTACCTGCTTATCGGTGCACAATTGGTTTTTGGGTTGAACATTTTGCTTTCACTGATTAAACCGAAAAGAAAACACAGAACCAACATGTAACTTTTACTGCATCTTTCGGTCATAGTAACGTGAAAACTTCCATAGAAGTTCTGCGAAGTTTCTTACATTTACTTTTAGAATAAATTCAAATCCAATGAAACAAACCCTTACCCTTTTATTAATAACTACTTGCACTCTGACTGCAGTTTCACAATCCAAAACCAAAACTCCCGATTACTCCAAGCGCCTTTCCGGGGTTGAAAAAGAATTGGAAAAAGTCCTGGAAGATCAAAAAGTAGCCGGTTATTCGGTAGCTGTTGTCTACAAAGACAAAGTCATCTATTCCAAAGGTTTCGGATACCGGGATGTGGCGAACAAAAAACCGGTAACACCCAATACCCTGTTTGCAATCGGTTCTTCTTCCAAAGCATTTACGGCAGCTGTTTTGGGGCAATTAGAAAAAGAAGGAAAATTGAAACTCGACGATTTGGCAACGAAACATTTGCCGAGCCTGACTTTTAAGTATGACTATATGAATACCGGAATTACGATCCGTGACATGATGTGTCACCGCACCGGACTTTCCCGTTTCGATTATTCCTGGTACATGTTCAATACAGGCAACCGCGACAGTTTAATTCAGCGCGTAAAATACATGGAACCCAATGCAAAACTGCGTCAAAAATGGCAGTACAATAATTTCATGTTCCTGGCGCAGGGAATGATTGCTGAAAAGATTACCGAAAAAACCTGGGAAGAAAATATCCGCGAACGTTTTTTCAAACCGTTGAATATGACGCACAGTAACACGGACATCTTTGCTACCGAAAAAGATCCGGATGCGTCCCTTCCTTACGCCCTAGATGAAAAGATGGAGAATAAAAAACTGGATTACTACAACATCAACGGAATGGGACCGGCCGGAAGTATCAACTCGTGTGCAAACGACATGGCAAACTGGGTTTCAACCTGGATCATGGGCGGGAAATTCAAAGGTGAAGAAATCATTCCGGCCTCTTATGTAAGAGAGGCTTCCAGTTCGCAAATGGTCGTTTCCGGCGGGCAGCCTGGAGCACATCCTGATATCCAGTTCAAGAACTACGGTTTGGGCTGGTTCCTGGAATCATACCGCGGTCATTATTTGGTAGAACATGGCGGAAATATTGACGGATTCTCTGCAAGCGTCGGCTTCTACCCTTCCGATTCCATTGGAATTGTGGTCCTGACCAACCAAAATGGTTCTTCCGCAACAGAAATTGTACGGAACATCCTGTCCGATAAATTGTTTGGCTTGACACCCATTCCATGGAATGCAGATGCTAAAAAAGCACAGGAAGAAATGGCAGAAATGTTGAAAAAATCTGAAAACAGCAAAGACACATTGCAGGTGAAAAACACCAAACCTTCTCACGCTCTTGCAGATTATGCAGGTCTTTACGGAAATCCTGCTTTTTCAGAATTCCTGATCACGCTGAAAAACGATACGCTTTTTACCACCATTGCGGGAGAAAAAGCGTGGCTGAAGCATTATCATTACGATGTGTTCTCCTTTGAATCAACGGATCCGGAAGAACAGCAGGAAGACAATGAGAAATTCCTGATCAATTTCGGAACGGCGAACAACGGAAAGATCGAAAGTGCTTCCATCGACATGAATGAACCCGGAAAATCAACCGTTTTTGAAAGACGTCCGATCAAAGTCAATTTATCCGGGGATGATTTGAGCAAATACGCAGGAGATTATGAACTGGATGGTGTGACCATCAAAATCTACCTGAAAGGTACTACCTTAATGGTATCAGTACCCGGACAACCGGACTACGAAACGGTTTCTGTAGGAAATGATACCTTCGATTTGACGCTTGCAAAAGGATACAGCGTGAAATTTACTGTTGAGAACAGAATTGCGAAAGCTGTAACCTTCGTTCAGCCGAACGGGAAATTCACAGCGAAACGCAAATAACAAAACGAACAGTGCTTTAATCGGGTACTCTAAAGAAATTACAAAAACTGCAGGGGTGGAGAATTTTCATCCCTGCTTAAGTATTGTACCGCGGTTTTGTATAACTATTTATCAAATCAGTGTAATACGCTTTCTGCTCATTTTTAATTGACATTCCAATCATTTTTCCCTAGTTTCAATCACTATTTTTGTGACCATTATTAAACTGATGAAAAATTACAAAAGAAATCTGGCTGAATTTGCCCGCTAGTGACGTGGATGCTTCCCTGGCATTTTTCACTTTAACAGTGGTTGGAGATTTATAAAATTTGAACATTCAAGAATAGCACAATTAACACACTAAAGTCATGAATCAAGAAATCAAAAACATCCAGGCCGGCCTGGACCTTGTCCGCAAGGAAGTCGTAAATCACCCGAGCTACAATGCGATTCAGTCCATTGAGGATATCCGCATTTTTATGGAACATCATATTTATGCTGTCTGGGATTTCATGTCGCTGCTTAAAGCACTTCAGAACCAATTGACCTGTACACA
>DJFP01000083.1:8915-10229 GCA_002432565.1 Flavobacteriales bacterium UBA5869 | reverse complement strand
CGGAATTTTGAGCTCACCCAAAATTTCGAAAGGTTTTGTTATCGAGTCGATACAACCGTCAATCGTTTCTACAACCAATGTCATATTATAAGTTGCTTCTTCCATCGAATTGAATGTCGCGGAAGAACCTGTACCGATCAAACCAACTCCTGAAACGGTCCAACTGTAACTTTGGAAAGGACCTCCTGAACTTGTGTTTGTGAACGTAATTATTTCTCCCGGTGATGCAACCGGATTTGAAATGGAGAAGTCTGCACCCGGAGAAGGATCAGAACCTACAACTACCAGCGCTCCACTCGTCACACAGCCATTCACATCTAATACGGACAAGGTGTACATTCCCGCATCCAGGTTTGAAATATCCAATGAAGTTAAAGAAGTACCATCCCACGTATATACAAACGGACCGTTTCCTGTAACCTGGATACTTGTAATGGAGCCATTATTCCCCAAACAAGTTTCATTCACAACAATCATTGATCCCAAATCAATTACCGGCGGAGGAACAACTCCTACAAAGAAGTTTTCTGTTGCCTGGCAGCCAGCATTATCGGTAACTGTCAAGGTGTAATTCCCTGTTGTCAGATTAGAGGCATCCAGCGTATTTTGAGCCGGAGAACTATTCCAGGAATACGAATAAGGCGCCGTTCCACCTGAAACGGTTACCCCAACAACAGATCCTGAGCCAACTGCACAATTGTCATTTGAAATGACCGCATTGTTGGTTTGAATAGTAAGGTCTGAAGTAGTTGGAACTGTAAATGTTTCCTGAACGGAACAGTTTTGATCATCTGTGACAGTAATCGTATAATTTCCTGCCGCCAAACCACCAATACTTAAAGTTGTCTGACCATTCGGTGCCCATGAAACAGTCGGGCTTACACCACCCACTATCTGCAATCCATGAATTGCACCGGTATTTCCGGTACAACCGGTTGGAGTAATCAACAAGGAACTTTGATCCAGACTTAGCGGAATAACAGCATTTACCGTAAAAGGACCTCCGTTTACCGTACAGCCGGCTCCGTTTGAAACAACCACATTGTAAACCCCAGGTGACAGGCCTGTTTGATTTAAAGTCGCACTTGGCACACCATTCCATGTATAGGTTAATGTTCCTGCACCGGTTGTTGTTAATCCGGAAATGGTTCCGTCATTTAAAGCACATGTCTCGGGTGTTACTACCGCATTCGTTGTGTCTAAGGTCAGAGAGCTGGAGGCTCCGATAGATAAAGGACCGACTGTTGCCGTGCAATTATTTGCGTCCGTTACAACCAGGGTGTAGTTACCGGATGCGAGTCCGTTTTGGTCCGG
>DJFP01000083.1:0-8901 GCA_002432565.1 Flavobacteriales bacterium UBA5869 | reverse complement strand
GTAATTCCTGTAATGCTTCCGTTATTCAACCCACAAGTAGTTCCTGTAACGACCATATTGGTTGTATTAATAGAAGGGCCCGGAGACAACCCTACAGTGAAAGGACCGGCAACAGCATTACACCCGAATGCATCGGACACCAACAAACCGTAAGTTCCACCCGGAATATTCGTATGGTCTAAAGTAGGACTAACCGCCAGATTCCAATTATAAGTCAATGTTCCGGTTCCGGTAGCTGTTATACCTGTTATCGCTCCGTCATTTCCGGCGCACGTTTCATCCGAAATGACCATACTTGCCGTATTAATTACCGGACCTGCAATATCATTCACCGTAAACGGACCTGCATTTGCAAGACATCCCAGGTTATCCGTAACCTGCAGCGTGTAATTTCCTGCGGGGATATTCGTGAGATTCAACGTAGAATATGCTCCTGAATTCCAGTTGTAAGTGTAAGCCGGCTGTCCACCTGAAATGCTTAATCCTGAAATTGCTCCGTTCGATTGCCCGCAGTGTGCATCAGTAACTGAAATGGAAGCGGTATTGATCACAGGAGCGCTTGATGTTCCTATTGTAATTGGTCCGGCAGCAGCTGTACACCCGATATTGTCGGTGACCACCAAATTGTAATTCCCGCCCGGTAAACCTGTAATATCTAAAGTAGCGTAAGCTCCCGCATTCCAGTTATAGGTCAAACCTGTTCCGGTTGCAGTAATTCCTGCAATGCTCCCGTTGTTCAATCCGCAGGTAGTTCCAGTCACGACCATGTTAGTAGTACTCACTACAGGTCCCTGGTTCTGACCAACGTTAATTGGTCCGAGGGAAGCTGTACAACCGTTATTATCTGTAACCACCAGGCTGTAATTCCCGGCATTCAAACCTGTAATATCCAATGTTGAATAAGCTCCGGTGTTCCAGTTGTATGTCAAACCGGTTCCGGTTGCAGTAATTCCGGTGATTGATCCGCCTCCACCCAAACAGGAAGCGTTAGTAACCAGCATGTTAGTAGAATTAATTGAAGGTCCGCCAGTACCATTAATGGTATAAGGTCCGGAAGTTGCCGTACAACCGATACCATCTGTTACCGTTACCGTATAAGATCCGGCTGCTGCGTTGCTTAAATTCATGGTTGGTGTTGTCACCCCATTCCACGTAATTGTAACGGCCGGCGCTCCGCCAGAAATAGTTAACCCGGTAATAGAACCTCCCGTAGAACAGGTTGCATCCGTTACAACAGCTGTTCCTGAAATAGTTGGTCCGCCTACCGTCACTGTAACAGGAATTCTGAATGTGCCGTTCGGACAAAATCCGACATAATACGTTGTTGTTGCTGTTAAAACAGGTGTTGTGAAAGTTAATCCTGTCCCAACAGAAGTATTTCCGGTATAGGAAGTATACCAGGTAATGTTTGCATTGGTGATTGGAGCAGGTAAAGTTCCCTGAACCGTCACCGATAAGTTTGCAGTATTTCCGCTGCAAATAGATGCATTGTTTGCGATTAAGTTATAAAATGGCTGAGCGATTGAACTCATACCAGATGCACCGTTAGTGGCACCATTTGGAGGGAAGTTTGCTACAATATTTGTTGTTCCAACAGTAGTTACCGTACCATTTAATCCTCCGGAAACATTTTGAACCGGAGAACCGGAAGTATAGGCAATCATACCACCGGCGCCACCGCCACCTGGACCATCAGCTTCTACTCCTGACGCTAAAGCACCGAAAGACAAGGCATTATTTCCGCCATTTCCTCCGGTTGCACTCAATGTCAAAGTTGCAGGAAGTGCTGTTCCATTTGAAATGATGATCGCACCACCTCCGCCGGCACCACCAGCTCCGTCAACTCCTAACTTAGCGTTAGAAAAACTTCCTGGATTCGGTGCATTTGATGGATTTGAATTCTGCCCATTTGCACCGTTTGCTTCAATAATCCCGGTTCCTGTAATACTTCCATAAGATTGCAAAAAGACAATTCCTCCGCCGGCTCCGCCACCTCCGCCCTGGTTATTATCCATTTCACCTGCGCCGCCGCCGCCGCCCATGAATACACGAGTTGCGTCATATGTTAAGGGATGTCCTCCCAATCCACCTTCTTTTCTTCTGCTATCAGCCTGCCATGCTGAATTATTAGGCCCAACAGTTGCTTCATTCTGATTGTTTTGTGCACCGGAATATCCACCTCTTCCTCCTCCTGAACTATTCGCTGATAAAGGCTCTAAAGCATAAAAGGCTGCATAAGTCGGATTTAAAACCCCAGTTCCTGTATAAGCTCCTGTTCCAACGTTGGCACCACCACCACCGCCCGCATTTTTGTAATTTCCACCGCCGCCACCATTGGCAGCTGCTCCCATTCCATATCTTGAATAGTAATTAACTGTTAATTCGCCAGTAGCAGTCGCAGCACCTCCGATTCCCTCTCCTTTTTCAGCCCCTTCTGAAGCTGCAGAATATCCGGGTTTTCCCACATCAGCTGCATTTCCAGGCCCATTAGAAGTATTGTCAACAGCACCTCCTCTAAATCCATAACCGGAAGCAATAACCCTGGAATTTGTCCCAAAACTCATGATTCCATTTACTTCCAAAGCTACTATCCCTCCTGTTGTTCCGTTCCAGCCCCCAGCAATCACTGCGCTCCCATTCCAAAACCCAGGTACAACAGTTGAGTTTGCATTTAAAGTAAGGTTACCAAGGCGGGGAACTCGCACTACTTGTACATGACCTGTTACGGTATAAGAATTCTTTAAAGCACATCTTACATTAATGGTTGTTGCATTCGGAATGGAAAGTACTTCTGCATATTCGTATTTACCAGAATTATTGTAGCTGGTTACTGTTCCGAATTCAGCACGATAATTATTAAAATCGCCTGCATTCATCGCTTCGTTCGAAACGGTATAATTTCCGCCCCAATTAAAAGTTGGAGTGATGTTAATATTCATATCTGCTCCCTGCATCTGAATGATTAAAATCAAATCGCCTGCCCCAAGCGGAGTTGTAAGATTCGTAGAGTTGGTCAAAGCACTCGAAGCTACTGTTAATGAAGTTGCTCCTGCACTGATATTGGCTGTCACATTTGTGTAAGCATTCAATACCGTTCCGGCTGTTGTGACCGTATAATCCCCATTCTTGGCTTTCTGGCTGAATAAAGAAGTGGTTATTAATAGTAGTAATATGGAGAGTATAACAGGCCTCATGGTGTTAATTTTTGAATAACTAGTTCGTTAAAGAGACGCCAAATTATACAAAAGGTTGTAATTTTTGTTATATTTTTTTGGATATTTCCTTCATAATATAACTCACTGCCGGGCATACTTCCATGTTCTTTCTGGTCAGCGGTAAAATCTGGTACATATTCTTTCGGTCGGTGTGAGGATATTCCCTGCAAGCCAAAGGTCTGTCTTCATAAACAGAGCAATAGTTGTCATCTCCCAAAAACGGACATGGAGCTGTTTGAAGCACGTAATCCTGGTCTTCATCTATCTTTAAATACGCATCTATGAATTTGCTTTCAGACATGCGCATGCGCTTCGATAAGCGCTTGATATCCACATCTCTAAAAATAGGACTGGTAGTTTTACAACAATTTGCACACTCCAAACAATCGATTTTCCGAAACGCTTCGTTGTGTAAATTATGGAATTGTTCATCCAACGAACGGTTATTGGCCTTTTTGGCTTTCTTGATCCACTTGGTATAAAATTCCTTCTCCGCCTTTCCGTAATCGGTTAGTTCTTTCAAATTCATCTGACAAAATTAATAGAAACAGGTGCCGAATTCTAAAGTATTGTTTTAATTTTAGTCCGGGAACTTATGAAAAAATTTGATTTGGTTATTATAGGCGGTGGTCCGGCTGGTTATGCAGCAGCAATGCGCGCAATCGATTACGGAAAGCGCGTTTGCCTGATAGAAAAAGACCGTGTTGGTGGCGCCGGTGTTTATAACGGGGCATTGTCGTCGAAAACCTTGTGGGAAATTTCTCAAAAAATTGCTTCGGTCAATGATACTATCGGAGGTAAAGGAAGAGAGAAGTTTTACCTTTCCTGGCAAGATGTTGATGCAACGGTGGACGAAGCTGTATTTGAACGTAAATTCCAGTATTCCTGCCATTTAAAATTGCTCCAAACTGAAACCATGGACAAACTGCTGAGCTATGAACGGGGAACAGCCAGTTTTATCAATGATCACGAAATAGAAATCGTCCAGCATGACGGAGACCGCTCTGTGGTTTACGGTGAAAACATCATTATCGCAAGTGGAAGTCGCCCGCGTAAAATGAAGGACGTAAACGTTGACGAACAAACTATTTTAACCAGCGACGGTATCGAAAATCTATCGGATTACCCCAAAAGTCTCGTAATTGTCGGAGCCGGAGTTATCGGTTGTGAATATGCTACAATCTTCTCCAACTTCGGGAAAACAAAGGTATACCTGATTGATCGTGCCGACCGCATTCTCCCGTTTGAAGACACGGATATTTCAACAATCGTCAGTGAGAACCTGGAAGAAAAAGGGGTAACAATCCACCATAATGCACAATTGGAACGCCTGGAAAACCTGGGCAATGAGGTAGAATATGAATTAAGCTACCCGGATGGATCCCGGGAAGTGATCCGCGTTGAAAAAGCACTCCTTTCCATCGGACGTGTTCCCAATATTGAAAACCTTAAAATTGAAAATGCAGGTGTGTTAATGTCTAAGCGCGGGCTGCATATCGGAGATGATGATACGGTAACCAATGTTCCACACATCTATGCGGTTGGCGATGTCTCCGGACGAATTGCCCTGGTAAACATGGGCGAAATCGAAGCGCGCCATGCGGTTGAAAGAGCTTTCGGAACAATCCGTGAGCGTCTGAGCTATGACAACGTATGCACCATCATGTTCCTGCAGCCGGAAGTAGCCGCTATTGGGATTAACGAAGCTCAGTGTATTGAAAAGAACATTCCTGTAAAAGTTGTAAAGATTGATTACTCCGTCATTGCACGTGCAATTGCTATGCGAAAAACCGAAGGATTCTTCAAGATTATTGTTACCAATGATAGTGAAATGAAAGTCCTTGGGATGCGCGCCGTAGGAGAACATGCTTCAACCGCTATCCAAACAATCGGATTAATCATGAAACTCGGGCTGCCGATCCACGTGATTGCAGAATTGGTTCATCCGCATCCATCCATTGCAGAAGGAATCCAGGAATGTGTAAGAATGCTTTTAAACCGTTCTTTATTTAAATCTTCGGTATTCAAAGACAAATTGGCTTGCTACTCGCTGGTCGACGGCGTGAAAACACCTTTGGAACGACTATAAACAGGTACACGATTAATCGCATGCCTATTGTTTATACAGTAATTACTTTCCTTTCAATTCCATTGCCTTCAGGGTATTGATCATCAAAGATGCAATGGTCATTGGTCCTACTCCACCCGGTACAGGCGTAATTGCTGAAGTTTTCGGAGCTACTTCCTTGAAATCAACATCGCCCGCCAATCTCCAGCCTCTTTCTCTGGATGCGTCTTCAATGCGCGTTGTCCCCACATCAATCACCACTGCTCCTTCTTTTACCATGTCAGCAGTTATAAACCCGGGGATCCCTACCGCAGCCACCAAAATATCCGCCTGAGAGCAGATTTCTTTGATATTTTCTGATTTGGAGTGAACCAATGTAACGGTGCAGTTTCCGGGATCTGTATTCTTCCCGAGAAGCAGACTCAGAGGTGTTCCTACAATATTACTTCTGCCCACCACAACACAATTCTTTCCGGCAGTCTGAATTTTATAACGACGCATCAACTCCACAATCCCTGCAGGTGTAGCAGGAACGAATCCCGGAATATTCAGCATCATATTTCCTACGTTAATCGGATGGAAACCATCCACGTCTTTTTTCGGATCAATGGACAAAGTCACCTTCATTTCATCAATATGAGCAGGAAGCGGAAGCTGTACAATGTATCCGTCAATACTTTTATCCTCATTCAGAGCCTGGATCTTCTTCAAAAGTGTTTCTTCAGTGATGGAATCATCGTAACGAATCAGTGTACTTTCAAAACCAATGTCTTCACATGCCTTCAATTTGTTGTTGACATAAGTGACCGAACCACCATCTTTCCCGACAAGAATTGCTGCCAAATGCGGAATTTTCTTTCCTGCCGCTTTACGTTCGGAAACCTGAACTGCCAGTTCCTTTTTGATGATTTCGGAAACATCCTTACCACTTAATATCTGCATGTTGAAAAGTTTTGTGCAAATATACGGCTTACATCGATTTAGTAGGCGATAAATTTTGATTGAAAACAGGTTGGATTGTGAAATTTTATCAACAATAATTGATTTAGCAATAAAATAATCACACAGAACTCCATTTCAATCAACGAGATTGGGGGTTTAATCAAAGACTTATTTTGAAATCCAACTATTTGGAATCGGGGGCGTCTTTAAAGAAGAAACGACAAAAACAAAATGTCATGGAAAACAAACTCGCTAAAAAACGCTTTATTCAGACCTCTGCAATTCAGCAAATTAATGAAGCTACCATTGTTTTGAGGCATTTTATTGAATTAAGTGCAAAATTGCTGCCTTTTTTCAATGAATTATCTAAAAAGAGCACCCTGCTGCCACATGAGCTGAGTGATCGCAATAAGATTATTGAAGTTTACCGGAGCTACGGGTTCGATACAAGTACTTCGGAAATACTAATGGAATCTGATATTTTAGAGATCATTCAACAAACATTCCGATCTATTGAAAAACGCCGGCCGGGAAAAGACTCCGATTCGGACAAATTGATGGCTATTTTCCAGAATAAGCATCATGAGCTGGTTCGGAATTGGAGACTTACGGACATGAATTGAAAATAAACCTCCGTAAGGACGTGAGGCCTCACGTCCCTGCTTCCGGCACAATATCAATCTTTTCTAATCCAGCCGTAAATCCACGTATTGGAAAAATTCGCCGGATTGATCACCCTATTTTCTTCTATTACGGGAGCACCATGCATAATCACAAACCTCCATTTTCCCTTTTCTGCCAAAACTGAATAGGCTGTCGAATCTGCATAAGTGGTAATGATATTCTTTTTAGATCTTCCGGGCCATGCTGATTCGGTGATTTCTTCAGGTGACCAGTAAAGTGTGGTTTTAGATTCGGTGAAGTAAAATTTCCCGGTGAAAGTTGACTTCTCCGGAAAAAACTTACCCAGCATCCCCCTGTCCCGCCCCAGGAAATAACGTTTTACCAAAGTCATTTTATGGTCGATCAATCTCAGGCGGTTTAGATTATGCGAAGCATTTTCACAACATGGATATTGATGATGGAACAGGAGAACCTCCCCGGTGTTCGGATGAATTTTGTAAGCCAATAAATGTCCCATTTCGTTGTAAACGGAAACCGGGTTTCCTTTGATAGTCGTAAAGATCTGCAGCCGTTCTTTTTCTCTTTCTTCCGTAGGATATCCGTTGAAAACAAGCTCCGGGACCTTGTCATTATTCAGGTCAATTAACTGATATAAAGAAGCAAATTGCTTGTAATAGTTTACAAACAAAGCACCCGGATCATAAGCTAAAGTACCTATATGGTCGATCATATCATTCATGAACAAGAACTCTACCATCTTAGCCTTTAAAGCTTCATTTCTTACCTGGATTTTGGAAAAATCAGTTTCGGGACTGGCAATGAAGATCTTTGCGTCGACGCGCGTCATTTCTACGTAACTGAATCCGGTTAGGTAAAAACCAAAAAGCAATAAGGCTGTTAATTTCAATTTCATCATTCAAATATAAAAATTGACTGTTTCAATAACAAAGTAGGGGTGCGATTAATCGCACCCCTACTTTGTTTAATATGTGAAAGCAGTGCTTTCTCTTATTTTTTAGCAGCTTTGGTTTTCCCTTTTTCAATGGAAATCTTCAAGGCTGTATTTGCTTCATCAATATCCAACACAATTGCGTCTCCTTCGTGCAGATTTGCTTTGATAATCTCTTCTGCCAGCGGATCTTCAATGTATTTTTGAATCGCTCTTTTCAACGGTCTGGCACCGAACTTCTCATCATATCCTTTGTCTACAATGAAATCTTTCGCTTTTTCCGTCATGGAAGCATGGTAGCCCAATGCAGCGATGCGATCGAACAATTTCACCAATTCCAGATCGATGATCTTGTGAATACTTTCTCTTGTTAATGAGTGGAAAATGATCATATCATCGATACGGTTCAGGAATTCCGGTGCGAATGCTTTTCTCAATGCGTTCTGGATAACCGTTTTCGCATTTTCATCGCGCTGATCGGTTTGGGATTTTGTACCAAAACCAACTCCTGTTCCAAAATCAGCCAACTGACGTGCTCCAATGTTTGAAGTCATAATCAAAATCGTGTTCTTGAAGTCGATCTTACGACCCAACCCGTCAGTCATGTGTCCGTCATCCAGCGCTTGCAACAGCAAGTTGAATACATCCGGGTGTGCTTTCTCAATCTCATCCAGCAAAATGATGGAGTAAGGCTTGCGTCTTACTTTCTCAGTCAATTGACCACCTTCTTCGTAACCAACGTATCCCGGAGGCGCTCCGACTAATCGGGAGATCGAGAATTTCTCCATGTATTCCGACATATCAATGCGGATCAATGCATCTTCCGTATCGAATAAGTATTTCGCCAATACTTTCGCCAATTGTGTTTTACCAACACCGGTTGGTCCTAAGAAGAAGAATGAACCGATCGGTTTGTTCGGATCTTTCAATCCGGCTCTGTTTCGCTGAATCGCTTTTACTACCTTTTCAACGGCTTCATCCTGGCCAATTACTTTCCCCTGAAGTTCATCAGCCATGGTAGCCAATTTACCCATTTCGGTTTGAGCAACACGTGTTACAGGAATTCCACACATCATGGAAACCACTTCAGCAACATCTTCTTC
>DJFP01000128.1 GCA_002432565.1 Flavobacteriales bacterium UBA5869 | reverse complement strand
GTTTCCATGGGTAAAAGTCATTGCCAACAAAGACAACAAAGGATTTTCCAAAGCCAATAACCAGGCCATGGAAATTTCCGAATGCAAATACCAACTGCTTTTAAATCCGGATACCGTTATTGAAGAAGACACCTTGTTCAAGGTAGTCAAATACATGGACGAACACCCGGAAGTTGGTGGACTGGGAGTTCGAATGGTTGACGGAAAAGGCGTATTCCTCCCCGAATCCAAAAGAGGTTTGCCTACACCAGCGGTTGCATTCTACAAAATATTCGGTATTTCACGCATTTTCCCCAAGTCAAAGATCTTTGGAAAGTACCATTTGGGATACCTGTCCGAATTTGAGACCAACGAAATTGAGATCCTTTCCGGTGCATTCATGCTGATGCGCAAGGAAGCTTTGGATAAAGTCGGCTTATTGGACGAAGAATTCTTCATGTATGGCGAAGACATCGACCTTTCATACCGGATTGTCAAGGGCGGCTACAAAAACGTCTACTTCCCGGAAACACGAATTATTCATTACAAAGGAGAAAGCACCAAAAAAAGTTCGGTAAACTATGTATTCGTGTTTTACCGCGCGATGGTCATTTTTGCCCGCAAGCACTTCTCTCAAAAGAATGCGCGTTTGTTCTCCTTCCTGATCAATTCAGCGATCTATTTCAGGGCGGGACTGGCAATCGCGATGCGTTTCATCCGCAAGATCACCCTTCCGGTTTTTGATACCCTATACTTATTGCTGGGATTGTTTGCCCTGACCAATTACTGGCAGCAGGCACAAATTGATTTCCCGGAACAGAGCACCAATATCCTGATCCTGGTTTACACCTTTATCTGGATGACTTCCGTTGCTTTGCAGGGCGGGTATGATCAGCCAATTACTTTTAAGAAATTTATTTTCGGGGGTGCGATCGGGACCGCGTTTATTTTGATCCTCTATGCACTTTTTCCGAAAGAATGGCAGTTTTCACGCTTGTTCATTCTATTGGGTGCATGCTGGATAATCGGGTATTATATTCTTTCAAGATCCATCCTGCATCTGGCAATCGGGAAGCGTTTTACGATCAACGGCCGCAAGCATGCCAATTTCGCCATTGTAGGTTCACCGGAAGAATTTGAACGCGTTTCGAATTTACTGCATCAAACACAGCCTAAAATTGCCCGGATCGTTTCGGTTTCTTTGGACGAAAACCATGGAAAAGATTCGCTCGGATCAATCAATCAGCTGGAACAGATCGTTCGCGTGCACACTATCGATGAAATCATCTTTTGCGCCAAAGACCTGAGTGCCGCCGATATCATACATTGGATGACAGCTATTCCGGATGTTTCGGTCGATTATAAAATTGCCCAGCCCGACAGCCAATACCTGATAGGTTCCAATTCCATTGAAACAGCAGGTGATCTGTACATCCTGGAAATAAATGCGATTAGTCAGCCTGCTAAAAAGCGCCAGAAAAGATTGTTTGATTTCCTGGTCGGGATCTTTTTACTGCTTACTTCTCCCCTGATAATTTGGGTTTACAAAAATAAAACCCAATTCCTGGGGAATATTTTCAAACTGATCGGCGGAAGAAAAACGGTTGTTTCCTATAACGACCCCGGTAATTCCACCAACAAACAATTGCCCAAAATCAAAAAAGGAATCCTTACTCCGACCGACCAATTAAGCGGTTTGGATGAGAATCTGAAATCAAAACTGGATTTGCTTTATGCACGTGAATATTCGGTCTTAAGAGACATCCAGATTTTGTGGAAATCGTGGAAAAAATTAGATCAATAAAAAGCATTGGTGAAAATCCTATTTTTTCCGTTATTTTTGTACGAAAATTAATCGAGAATTCTTAGTCGTTATATGGCACAAATTGAAATTCGTCTTCCAAAAATGGGAGAAAGCGTTACAGAAGCTACCATTACCAACTGGTTGAAAGAAGTGGGTGACACGGTAGCAATGGATGAACCTTTGGTAGAAGTTGCAACGGATAAAGTTGACAACGAATTACCATCCGAAGCAGCTGGAGTTTTGGTTCAAAAGTTATTTGAAAAAGACCAGGTTGCTCAAGTTGGTGACGTAATTGCGATTATCTCTACAGATGGAGATGCTGCACCGGCTGCGCCAAAAGCTGAACCTGCGGCTGTAGCTGCAGTTGCTGAAACGGTTACTCAAGCTCAGGCAGTAGTTTCTAATGGAGGAGTTACTCTTGAGAAAAGCAGTGGAAATGGAAAATTCATTTCTCCGCTTGTAAGAAGCATTGCACAAAAAGAAAACATCTCCATGTCGGAAATTGATACTATCAATGGAACTGGAATGGGTGGACGAGTGACTAAAAAAGACATTCTTTCCTACATCGATACACGCGGAACCGGTGCTCCGGCAGCTGCAGTAACTACTGCACAGCCAACACCTGCTGTTTCTGCACCGGCTGCATCCAATAACGGAGCTGCTCCGGTTGTTTCAGGAGGGTCTTCATTCCTAAGCAATATCAAAGAACCGGTTGTTATTGCAAATCCGGGTGACGAAATTATGGAAATGGACCGCATGCGTAAGCTGATTGCTGAGCACATGGTGATGTCCAAGCATGTTTCTCCGCACGTTACTTCTTTCGTAGAAGCTGATGTTACGAACATCGTGAACTGGAGAAACAAAATGAAAAAAGAGTTCGAAAAGCGTGAAGGTGAAAACTTAACGTTCACTCCTATTTTCATGGAAGCAATCGTGAAAGCGATCAAGGATTTCCCGATGATCAACGTTTCTTTATCCGGGAACCAGATCATTAAGAGAAAAGATATCAATATCGGTATGGCAAC
>DJFP01000060.1 GCA_002432565.1 Flavobacteriales bacterium UBA5869 | reverse complement strand
TTCGGATCATTGAATGAAATTATTTTCGACATCGAAACGATCAAAACCCGTGAAGGAAATAAATCCATGGTTATCGGGTATAACGGTGTTTTCGATATGAATACTTTAACTGGTAAACACATTTCGGCATCCTATCAATACGCAATTGCCTTTGAAAAAAATCCCAAAGATCCGAATTCCATTTATCTCACACTGGAAGGTGGTCTGGCAAAATTAAACCTGCTTCCGAACGGAAAATGGGAATACGAAGAATTGGTCGGAGATGCCGGCGGTGAAACAGTGAGTTTAGCTTATCTGAATAATAAAGTTTTCTTCAGTATTCGTTCAAAAGGAGTTGGAATCTATGATCTGGCTACAAAGAAGTTTAAAACGGTAACCATACCAAGTCTCAGCAAGGAAGATCAGAACAATAACTTTTATGTAGAGGAATTTAAAGGCCAGTTATTTGTCGGAACTGCAAACGGGATGTTCGTTTACAACGAGAAAACCGGTAAAATTGATCCGTTCGAGCCATCGAAGGTATTCAAGACCAGGAATTACAAGAACACCATTCACCGTATTGTCAACGTTAATGATGAACAGCTTTGGGTAGTTATTTACCAGGATAAAAAAGACGGAAAGTTTGAAAACATCTTCGGTTGGTTTGAAAAACGTGGTTCCGAATGGAAATGGACATCCTGGCCGCTCGCAGGTCTGAAAAATGCCGGATTGGTTTTCGCAGTGGAAAAAAATCCATTGGCAAATGAAGTATGGATAGGAGCTAACGACGGCTTGTTCATTTTAAACCTGGATGCGATCCGTAAAAACAGGAATCCGTTTAAAGTTCAAATAGACCGCCTGGAAGTAAACGGAAAAAGTTTCCTGTTCGATGTTTCCAAAAGCAAGAAACTGGAAGGGTTGGATTATGCTCAAAACTCTTTCAAACTGATCTTTCATGCGAATTCTTTCTCCTGTTTGGGACCAACAACTTTCAGCTACAAGTTGGAAGGATTTAGTGATCAATGGTCACAGTGGTCTCCGCTGAACTTCGCTAACTTCGAAAAAATCCCGGAAGGAACTTACACTTTCAAGGTAAAGGCGAAATCAGCGTATGGTATTGAAAGTGAAATCCTGACTTACGAAATCGTGGTGCTCCCACCATGGTACAGAACAGTCTGGGCTTATATTTTCTACGTAATCCTTTTGATATTCCTGATCTATTTTGTTGTTCAGCTTTCTACCCAGCGCGTAAAAAGACAAAATCAGAAACTGGAAGAAATTGTACAGCAGCGTACCAAAGAAATTGCGGAACAAAATCACCAGCTGGAAATCCAGAAAGAGGAGATTACCGCTAAAACAATGGATATTTTGGACAGTATCCATTACGCCAAACGTATCCAGTCGACCATCCTGCCTACCACTTCCCGTTTGAACGAACTATTCAGACAGCACTTTGTGTTCTACCGCCCGAAAGATATCGTTTCCGGAGATTTCTACTGGGCTCGTGAAGTTCAGGGGAAAGTAATTTTCTCAGCGGTCGATTGTACCGGACACGGAGTTCCCGGAGCCTTGGTAAGTATTGTCGGTAACAATGGTTTACTTCGTGCTATCAATGAGTTTAAACTGACCGAACCGAATGACATCCTGAACAAACTGCGTGAGATCGTAATCGACGCTTTCCGTGCAGAAGGACAATCGGATGTGAAAGACGGAATGGATATTGCACTTTGTTCCATCGATCAACAGACGGGAATTTTAAAGTTCTCAGGAGCAAACAATGAATGTGTGATTATCCGCCAGGGAGAAATCATTGAATTAAAACCCAACAAACAGCCCATCGGTCAATTCATCGATGCAAAACCATTTACCGCCGAAGAATTCCAATTGCAACATGGAGACTGCGTTTATCTTTATACAGACGGATACGTGGACCAGTTTGGGGGCGACCGTTTGAAAAAGTTCAAATCCAGACCTTTTAAGTCNNCAACGGACTTTTGATACCTGGAAACACGATGTAGACCAGGTTGATGATGTATGTGTATTTGCAGTAAAATATATAAACCCTTCACATGAGAGCTAAATGGCCCGCATTACTGGCATGGGTGTTTTTAGCACTTATGATCTTACTTTTTTTAGGATGGAGCGAATTTTCCTGGAGACTGACCAGGGTTCTTCCGTTTTTTATAAGCTGCCTGTTCTTGTTTTTCCAGGTATTGACGGTTAGTAAGATCAGTTCGGGAACATTTCGCCTGATCAACATTTCCTTACTGATTATACAGGTTTTGTTTCTTGTTTCATTTTTACTTTCATTGGTAGAAATCTCACAAATCTGGAAATTAAATATGCTGTTCCTGCTCGCGGCAACACACGTTTATTTATTAGACCTGAACAACCGTTTTATTCAAAGAAGGTTTTTTTCCAAATGGCTGCTCTTGATTTTACTGGTAATAAGCCTCGTTGCATTCTTATTCATAGAGAGATCACCGTACTTAATGAACGTCGGATTTATCAGTGCAATTATTTCCGGTTTGGTGGTTTTGATGAATATCTTTTTGTTTAATCCGAAGAAAGAAGATCTATAAAACAACGTAGGCACGCGATTAATCGCATGCCTACGTTGTTTATTTCATGAAATTATTCTCCTTTCACATACGTCCCGATTGCGTACAAGCGTTTGAGCCAGTATTCGGAATCTTCGATGTTCGTAACAATTACTCCTTTACTTGAACTGGCGTGGACCATCGTCAACGGTTCCCCTTTAGCAGAAACAATAATTCCTACATGTGAAATTCCCGAACCATTATTAAAGAACACCAAATCTCCTTTTTGCGCATTTTTCTGTTTCACTTTCACAGATGCATTGTATTGGTCTTCTGCCCTTCTGCTTAAAGCAACCTTAAATTCTTTCATCACAAAACTGGTAAACCCGCTGCAGTCAAATCCGTTTGCATCAATTCCTGCCCATTTGTATGGAACTCCGATGTATTTTTTGGCATACTTCACGATTTTTTCACGCTCTTCAGTACTAGCGGGCGTCTCCTTGATTTCAGGTGCATCCACAGCCGGTGGTTGAATTTCTCCGGGAACATCCAGGTCCGGAATACGGTCGAACAGTCCAAACAGGATTTGCTGGATCTCGTCATACTTTGCTTGTTTTCCCTCAGATTTGTAAGCCAGCGCTTTTTGAACCAGGTCGCGTTTCAATTGTGAAACATGATTCAGGTGCGTATTGAACACTTTGATCCCGTCCGGAGAAGCCAATACCTGGCTGAATAATTCGCGCGCTTCCTGCAGTGCTTTCGGATGGAACTCACCCCACAATCCCTTGTCAGCCAACTGGAAAAGTGCAAGACTTTTGTAAAACTCAGGTTTGAATGAATAATCGTAATCCGGCTGATCCAATAGTCTGTTAGCTTTCCGCAGGACCATATTGTAATGTCCCTGATCGTACAATACTTCCAGCTTATCTAATGCTTTTACCTGCCCGAAAGAAGTGAGTGAAACAAAAATAAGGGCGGTCAATAAAAAGATTTTCGAGTGCTTCATAACTGAACTATACGCTTTAAAATTACAAAAAGCACCTGTTTGTTGGATGAACAAAAGACCAACACCGAATTGTTGATAAGAGAACGGGATACAAAATAAGAGTTAATCTTTGTTTTAATTATGCTCAGCAAACGTTGATCCATTGCAGACTCTTTACTCATTCTCATTTTGTTTTTTTA
>DJFP01000032.1 GCA_002432565.1 Flavobacteriales bacterium UBA5869 | reverse complement strand
AAGCCTTACGACATGAAAAACCTGGGAAAAACACACGAACACTGTTCCAAATGCGGATTGAAATATGAAAAGGAAATCGGGTTCTATTACGGAGCCATGTATGTTTCATATGCTCTTGGAGTAGCATTATTCGTTACCTGCTGGGTAAGTTTCAATTTGTTTTTTCCTGATACGAATATCTGGCTCCAAATTGGAATCATTTCCGGACTTTCAATCATACTCAGCCCTTACTTTTACGCACTTTCCAAAATTATTTGGGCGAATTTGTTTTTCTCTTATGATCCGGAAGCGATTGAGAAGTTTAAAAAAGGTTCAAAAAGTTAAAAGGGTTCGAAGTTTTTAAGTTTCAATTTGAACTTTTGGTTCCGATAGCTATCGGAATTTGAACATTTCCTAACAAAAAATCCCCCAGCCGGCAAACTGAGGGACTTGTTTTCAAACTACAAAACAATTATTGAAGGATGACATTTCGATCTTTCGGGTACTTAATCTTAAACGAATAGGTGAATTTATCCGTGACCTTGGTTTTCAGATCAATGGCCCAGGTTAGTTTACCCGTCGTTTTGTCATAATCTGCTTTCCCCGTGTTGATCGCTTCTATAACGATTTCGCCGTTACTGGTTACAGGAATTTGATCCTCGATCACCAATTCAACGGTATTTGCTTTCAGGTTCTTAACAGAAATTTCGTAAGCATAAGTGCGCTCGATGTCGTTCCCGATTACTTTTTCCTTGTAATCTTTTTTCAAAAGAATGCGTTTGGCAACGATATTCGGGTCTTTTCCGAGGCTCAACTTTAAAGTATCGTTCATTGTGGTCGGATCAATGTAAGTTTCCCCGATATATGTTCCATCAAAGAAAATGTTTGCACTCGCGGGAACCAATTGCAGGTCTTCCAGTTTCAAAACTTCAGCCACAAGGAATACTCCCGGATCAATTTTAGGAACGGTGTAATAGCGGTAATTTGCCGTCAAATCTACATTACGAACCAAAACCAGGTGGCTTTCATCATTGCTTTCAATAGTATAAGGAAGGTCTATTTTGTACTCAGCAGATAGCACGCGGTTGATTACTGTCGTGAAATTTGCAGCGGTTTCACTTTCCATATCGTAAGCCAGAGATTGCGTCTCCTTTTTTTCAGCCTGAACAGAAGGTGCTGCTGTCAAACCATAACTGTTCATACGTCCGTTAATTGCACCGAAATTGTAGTAATCCACATACCACGGATGCAGGTCCGGCTTGATCTTATTTTGGTACGGATCATTCGTCGACAAAGTCAATTGTACATCGTTCCAGGACTCGCCGGTATTTTGCTGGATATTTGCTTTGTAAGCCAGGTTCACCTTTCCGGAGGTAATTTCACTGCGGATATCGTAAGTAGGAACCCAGGATGCCCCAGAAGCCAGGTAAGAAACCGCAAGTCTGCCTGCTACAACTTCTTTTGACTGAAGCGTCACCACAATGCGGTGAATAGGTCCTTCCGGAACTTTTGGTGTATTTGAAGACTGGTAATTCTGAAGATCTGTCAGGCGGGTATTCATTCCCTGCAAGGTGGTATTCTTCGATTTCATGCGTTTGTTGAGCGACTGTAATTTCTTATTGATCTCGTTCATTTTCAACTGGTAATAATCCAGGGCCTGCTTCAGGAGCTGAATGGAATCGTTTACTTTTCCCTGTCCGCGGATAGCACCGTTGTTGGTCAAGATCGTTTTGGAAGCATTCAACACATCTATCTCATCCTGGATTTCTTTAATATCGAACTGGATGTTGCTAATGGAATCCTGCAAGAGATTGATGTCTTTGCGGATTTTTAACGGAAGTCCTTCCAACTTTACTTTTTCGGGTTCCGGATAATAGACCTGGTATTTCGAATCAATCAGGACCACATTACCAAAAGCTTTTACCTGCAGGCTTTTCGGGTCGATATTCGGGCTCACACCTTCGATGATGAGTTCCGTAATCCCGGGTTTTACGTTGAAATTTGCTTTGCGGTATATCTGTGCACCACTCGTGTAAACGGTTACTTCGCTTACGGTAGATTTGACAATCTCTTTGTCATTGGCAGCAAGTGAGAGGAAACTTGGGAGAATCGCCAAAAGGACAATAACTACTCTTTTCATAGGAATCAATTTCCTTCAAGTACCTCCGGAACTAAAATTGGTTCAAAAGGTGGTTTAGAATTGTCTGAAAGGTGCGGTTGAGCGATTAATCTGTTGATCTTATATTTTTACTCCCGACAAAAAGGAACGATTTCTCCTTCTTTAAATTCAAAGCTTTCAACAGTGGTATGTTCCGTCCAAATGCAATTTTCATCGTACTCACCATGATCTGTGATTTTTAAATATTGATTCGGATCCGGTTTACGGTGATAAGGAATCATGTAGTCTTTCTCCTTTTCCTTCGTAGGAAATACGAAATCAATGGAAGAATAATAAATACCACCGTCGCTGGATCCATAGCCCACATCCAAATAGTTTATTGCTTTTTCAGTCTCTATCAAGTAATGTTGACTCCAGGAAACACCGCACGACTCTGATAAAGTACTATAGATGAACACATGCTCAACCCCATCAATCAACGGATTTTTGATCATGATCAATTCACCATATGCGGGTTGATCTCCATAACTAACCTGAAATTCAACCTGCTTTCGCACCTGCTTCCGGGAGAATATCCTGACAGAGGCGTAGTATTCGTTCAAAGTATCTCCGGATCTGATAATTTTAGAAATTCCCCAAACTGCACAAGTGGTGTCAGAAATCTTTAATGCCTGGTTTGTGAGTAGCCCTCCCCAAACATATCCTTTCTTCTTTCCGGCTTCTACCTCAATCCATTTTGATTCAATTCCGTTAATGATCGTATCGACATCCGAAACTTTCAGCACCTTTACCTTATCCCCAATCAGCAACTTGGCAAGCATTTCCGAACCGGAAGAAGGTTTTGATCTTAGTTTACAGGCATCCGCAAAAACAACTGCTTCTTTTAGCGGTTCAATCCAATCACGCGTCCAACTCTCGAAATGATAGGCTTCTGTACTGATACTTTCATCTTCTTCCTGCGCATAAAGCGGAGCAAAACCTGAAAGCAGAAAAACCAGTAATAGCAGGCGTGTCATCTTTAAATGAGTTCTTTAATCTCTCCAATGATTCGATCTGCCAAATCCGAAGCCGCTTGTGCATCTTTGCTTTCGGTGTACACGCGAATGATTGGCTCCGTGTTACTTTTGCGCAGGTGAACCCATTCCTTTCCGATATAGATCTTCACTCCGTCAACTGTATCCACTTCTTCATGCTTGTATTTATCGGCCATTTTCACCAAAATCGCATCTACGTCAATTCCGGGTGTAAGGTCGATTTTTTTCTTCGCCATTTCGTAATTCGGATAAGAAGCGCGAAGAGCCGTCATACTCATTTTTTTGTGCGCTAAATGTGACAGGAACAAAGCGATTCCAACCAAAGAATCTCTTCCGTAATGAAGGTCCGGGTAAATGATACCTCCATTTCCTTCTCCACCGATAACCGCGTTGGTTTCCTTCATTTTCACCACCACATTCACCTCACCGACTGCAGAAGCATGGTAATTGCAACCAACTTCTTCGGTAATATCTCTCAAAGCTCTTGTGGAACTTAAATTGGAAACCGTAGCTCCTTTTCTTTTGGAAAGGATGTATTCCGAAACGGCAACCAATGTATATTCTTCACCGAACATCGATCCGTCTTCGTTTACCAAAGCCAGGCGGTCTACATCCGGGTCTACGGTTATCCCTAAATGAGCACCTTCCGAAACAACACGAGCAGACAATTCTACCAAATGTTCTTTCAACGGCTCGGGATTATGCGGGAAATGACCTGTCGGATCACAATACATTTCAACGATATCGGTTACTCCTATTTTACGAAGTAATTGCGGAACAGAAATTCCTCCGGTGGAGTTTACCGCATCAACAACAACTTTGAAATTCGCATTTTTGATAGCCGGAATATCTACATCTGACAATCCACAAATAGCTTCAATATGGCGCTCAATAGCTTCGGTATCTGAAGTTACTTTTCCCAAATCGTCCACTTCTGCAAAAACGAAGCTTCCTTCCGTTGCAATTTTCAGCAATAATTCTCCTTCAGCCCCGGAAATAAATTCTCCCTTGCTGTTTAGCAGTTTCAATGCATTCCATTGTTTCGGATTGTGAGAAGCAGTCAGGATAATCCCTCCGCTTGCCTGGTGATATGGAACCGCCATTTCAACGGTAGGAGTTGTGGATAATCCCAAATCAATTACTTCGATTCCCAAGCCAACCAACGTTTGAATAACCAGTGTTGAGATCATTTCACCGGAAAGGCGCGCATCTCTTCCTACTACTACTTTTAATTTGCCGGTGCCTGAAACAGATTTCAGCCAGGTCCCGTAAGCCGCAGCAAACTGAACAGCATCGATTGGAGTTAAATTATCGCCCGGAGAACCACCGATGGTTCCTCTGATTCCTGAAATAGATTTGATTAATGTCATCTTTTTTAGATTTAAAGACGAAAGACAGGAGACAAAAGACAGATTCTGGTCTTTAGTCTTTTGTCTTTAGTCTAATTGTCTTTTCAATTCGATCATCCGCAAAACAGTCACAGCTGCTTCCACACCTTTATTCCCGTGTTTTCCGCCTGCGCGGTCAATAGACTGCTGTTCGGTATTATCTGTGAGCAAACAAAACCCAACCGGCTTGTTGTACTTTAAAGTAACGTCAACGATTCCCTGAGTTGTTCCGGAACAAACAAAATCAAAATGCCTGGTCTCTCCCTGGATCACCACACCAATGGCAACAACTCCGTCGATTTGGTCGTTCTGAGCCAGCCACTGCGCTCCAAGAGGCAATTCAAATGCTCCCGGAACCTGCTTCACATGAATGTTTGATTCTTTCACTCCCGCATTCAGAAGTGTTTCCATTGCTCCTTCCAAAAGTTTGGAAGTGATATGACCGTTCCACTCAGAAACAACAATGCCGATTGAAAAATCGGCACCGTTTGGAATTGTATCTTGATCGAACGCTGATAAGTTTTTTAAACTTGTAGCCACGTTTCTAATTATTTAACGGATACTCTCGCAATGTATTTGTCAATCGATTTTTGTTGACCGAACATGTAGTAATCCTGGTTAATTCTTTCGTAAAGTTCTTTTGCTTTCGCAAAGTCCTTGATTTCTTCTGCAACCTGACCAGCTTTGAACAAATAAGTCGGAGTAGTCCACTCGTTTTCATTTGCTTCTGCAGCATCGATGTACATGTCCATAGCATCTTTGTATTTACCCATTTCGCTATAGCAGTCACCCTGAAGACCAAGTGCCATTGCCGGACCGTAAGTATCTTTCAACTTCACACCTTCCAACAATTTCAATGCTTTCTGGAAATCTCCTTTTGCCATGTATTGGCGAGCTAAAGTAAACTCAGCTACTTCACCACCCTGGTATCCGTCATTTTTCTTAACGAAAGGCTCCAATTCTGCAATTGCTGCATCTACTGAATCCTTCGCTGCCAGGTTCAACCCACGGTAATATCCTTCGTTTGCTTTTTGGTTGTTTGGACCGTAAACAAACTGTTTGTAAAGAATGTATCCTAGAATTCCGACAATTAATCCGATCACCACTGCGGTAATCAAACGAAGTCTCTTATTCTCTTTGAATTGACGTTTAATATCGTTAAAACTGGTAGTTCCTGCCATTTGAAAATTTATTTAAGCGTTGCAAAAATAATCTTTTTTTCGAATTAGGAATTGAAACTTATTAAAAGGTGATTGTGAAGAAGGTAAAATGTGGTATGGACGCGAAGCATCGCGTCCATACCAGTATCAATTTTTCAATTTAAAATAAATGTATACCTTTACCCCGGTTTTAGGTTCGATTGTAAGTTTACAAAAGACAATAGGGAATTCGGTGTGAATCCGAAACTGTATCTGCAGCTGTAACTCTTATCAAACGGTCTTCAATAAATCCACTGTACTGACGTAAAAAATCAGCATGGGAAGGAGAAGCAACCGGAGAGAAGTCAGAATACCTGCCTGGAACATATAATGAATGAAGACTTCAGATTAAAGTCGAGTTCGAAATGGGAGAACCTTTCTCTCAGTTTGTTCTTATTCTCTGATTTTTTCATTTGCTTTTTATCACTTTCTAAATGCTTAAGGCAATGAAAAAAATGTTACTAGCAGTTAGTGTATTCTGCATCCAATACACACAAGCACAAACTGTCGTTACGTTCGACGACCTGACACTTGCTCCCAACTCCTATTGGGACGGTTCCGATTCCACTTTTGGATTTACTTCAGGAGGTGTCTATTTCGAAAACTCCTACAATTTCGATTGGGATTACTGGTCCGGAGGGTTTATTTACTCCAGCTCAACAGATGTTACCACCGCGGGTTACACAAACGACTTCTCTGCTTTCACCGGAATTGGCGGAAACAACAGCCAGAACTACGCCGTTAACTATGGTGGGGGAATTGATTTCGGATCTGAAAAAGTACTGAGCAGCATCCAATTAACCAATACCACTTA
>DJFP01000061.1:2763-9375 GCA_002432565.1 Flavobacteriales bacterium UBA5869 | reverse complement strand
CAAATCCGGTGCGAAAGTCGTATTAACAATCTTCAGTTCCCGGTTGATCAGGTAAATGTCTTCCCGCTTGGAATCCATTTCAAGAGAAGACCGTAAAGCATTCAGATCAACTGACCGGGCGTTTTGTTTTGCCAGGACGAGTTGAATTTCGGTGGAAATGTGTTCCATACGTTCAATCAATGACTGTTCGTGCGTGCGCATGGAAAAATCGTAGTATTCGATCAAATTCCGCGTTTCTTCTACAATATTCTTCTTTTGCTGCTGAATATCGCTTTCAACCTTATCGAGGTTGTATTGATAGGTGAGGTAGAAAACAATGGAAAAAATAAGCAATACGGGAACCAGAATGTTCACCAGCAGCTGTCGTAGGATACTTCGTTTCGTTTTCACACAGTGAATGTAGGGAAATTCGTTTAAGTGAAATCATTTTGAGGCAATTGACAGGAAGAAATACGGCAGATGCGGTATGGTTGTTCATTGATTCATGGCAATTGTTCATTTGCAAAATCGGATTCAGGAACAAATGTTAGTATTGCGAAAAAAATGCATGAAAACCTTTCTAAATCTTACCCTTTTTGCTTTAATTCATTTTACTTCCCAAAGCCAGAATTTGTACGTTAGAACCTCAACCGGATACAACTTTCCTGCTGCCAGAAGCAATATCGAGAATTACCTGATGAATAAGTGGGTGGCTGTTGTTTATCCATACAACGTGGACAGGTTTCAGTATTCATTGGGAAAAGGTCAGAATATAAATGTTGAATTAGGATATACAACAAAACATAACATTGGGTTCGAACTGAATTTCTCTTATTTGAGGGGTATGAAAAATATACATGAGGGTATATACTTTGAAAACGATATCTTCCGCAGAGAGCTGTGGGGGCAGTTTTATGCTGTAAATCCGGGTGCTCACCTTTTGTGTCCGTTGGGGAAAACATCTTTAAAAATGCATGTTTCAGGAGTTTTCGGAATGGGAAATATGTATTTCAACCAAATTGGGATATTCAACGGTGAAGAATGGATGCGTTATGAAAATAAATTTTCCGGGGGTTATTACCTGGGATTTAAGGCAGGAGTTGATTTTATATATCCTATTACTAATCGCTGGAGTTTGTTTCTGAATGTAAATTGGGTAAATGCGAATTATTCGCCTGCCAGGGCGAAAACCAGGTATGTGGAAAGTTCAATCGACAAAACACATTTGCTAAGTGTTGGGGAAAGAGAGACCATTTTTACCAATTCAATTGAAAAAGGGCAATATAATCAGGATGTTCCGTCTCAACGACTAAGAGAAAACTTCGTCGCAAGCAGTGTTGGATTGCAGGTCGGGATACAATGGAATTTGTGGACGAAAAAGCAGGAAGAGGATTAAACAAGTAGGGTCGGAATATTTTCCGACCCTACAGTATTATTTATGATTTAATCCTTAAAACTCAAACGTTTCCATGAACTTCGTTGTGAAGTTCCCTTCGTTGAATTGTTCGTCTTCCATCAGTTTTTGGTGGAACGGAATGGTTGTTTTGATTCCTTCGATGATGTATTCGTCCAAAGCACGTTTCATTTTAAGGATTGCTTCCTGGCGCGTTTGAGCAACTACAATCAATTTCCCGATCATGGAGTCATAGTTCGGCGGGATCGTGTAACCTGCGTAAGCATGCGTATCGATTCGTACACCGTGTCCTCCCGGAGAATGGTAGCTCGTAATTTTACCCGGAGACGGACGGAAATCAGCATACGGGTCCTCTGCATTGATACGACACTGGATCGCGTGCATTTGCGGATAGTAGTTCTTTCCTGAGATCTTTTCTCCTGCGGCAATTTTAATTTGTTCCTTGATCAAATCGTAATTGATTACTTCCTCCGTGATAGTGTGCTCTACCTGGATACGTGTGTTCATTTCCATGAAGTAGAAATCACGGTTTTTGTCAACCAGGAATTCTACTGTTCCAACACCTTCGTAATTTACAGCCTTGGCAGCTTTAATTGCCGCCTGACCCATTCTTTCACGAAGCTCGTCAGTCATGAACGGAGAAGGCGTTTCTTCTACCAATTTCTGGTGACGGCGCTGGATGGAACAATCACGCTCAGATAGGTGACATGCATTTCCGAACTGGTCACCTGCGATTTGGATCTCAATGTGACGTGGTTCTTCGATGTATTTCTCCATATAGATCCCGTCGTTCCCGAAAGCAGCTCCTGCTTCCTGGCGCGCTGAATCCCATGCAGCTTCCAAATCTTCTTCTTTCCAAACGATGCGCATTCCTTTTCCACCACCACCGGCAGTAGCTTTCAAAATGATCGGGTAAACTACTTTTTTAGCGGTTTCGCGGGCGTCGTCCAAGTCTGCAAGTAAGCCGGCAGATCCCGGAATACAAGGTACTCCTGCAGCGATCATGGTTGCTTTTGCTGTTGCTTTATCACCCATTCCTGCAATCTGCTCAGGCAATGCCCCGATAAATTTGATATTGTGCTCCTGGCAAACGCGGGAGAATTTCTCATTTTCAGAAAGGAATCCGTATCCCGGGTGAATGGCATCTGCATTGGTAATTTCTGCAGCTGCAATGATGTTTGCTATTGATAAGTAAGATTTGTTACTCGGAGCCGGGCCGATACATACTGCTTCATCAGCAAAACGAACCGGTAAGCTTTCTTTATCGGCAGTAGAATATACTGCAACCGTTTTGATTCCCATCTCTTTACATGTACGAATGATACGTAAAGCGATCTCACCACGATTGGCAATTAATATTTTTTTGAACATAAAATCTTGTTTAATGAATAACTAGTTGTCGTACAACTTGTCGATTAAGCAGGATCTACCAGGAATAAAGGTTGATCGTATTCTACCGGTGAAGCATCGTCAACTAAAACTTTAACGATCTTACCAGTGAATTCAGCTTCAATTTCATTGAATAATTTCATCGCTTCGATGATACAAACCGTATCTCCTTTGTTGATGGATTGTCCAACGCTTACGAAAGGCTCTTTATCCGGTCCGGAAGAACGGTAGAAAGTACCGATCATTGGAGATTTAACAGTAATGTATTTTGAATCTTCTGATGCTGTCGGAGCTGCTGGTGCTGGCGCTGCTGCCGGGGCTGGAGCCGCCGCCGCTGCCGGAGCTGCTGCAATTTGAGGAACAACCGGAGCCGCTGCTTGCACGATGATTTGAGACTCTGCTTTTTTAGACTCTGATTTAATCGTGATTTTAAAGTCTTTTTGCTCAATTTCTACTTCCGTAACACCTGATTTTGCTACAAACTTAATTAAGTCTTGGATTTCGTTCAGATTCATATCAGTATAATTTAATAGTTGTTTTTTCGATTATATTAAGAATTATAAGCCCATTTTATATACACGGCTCCCCATGTAAATCCACCACCAAAAGCGGATAGAATTAAATTGTCGCCTTTTTTCAATTGCTTTTCCCAATCCCACAAACAAAGTGGCAATGTACCTGCAGTGGTATTTCCGTAACGTTGAATGTTGATCATTACTTTTTCCTTCGGAACACCCATTCTGTCTGCAGTTGCATCAATGATTCGGAGGTTTGCCTGGTGTGGGACTAACCAATCCACGTCTTCGGCAGTAAGGTTGTTGCGCTGCATGATCTCGGCAGATACTTCAGCCATATTTGTTACTGCAAATTTGAAAACCTGTTTTCCTTCCTGCTTCACAAAATGTAAACGCTGATCAACCGTTTCATGCGTTGGAGGATTTACTGATCCGCCTGCCGGCTGGTACAGGTATTGTCTTCCCGCTCCGTCAGATCTCAGGATCGCATCCTGGATTCCAAGTCCATCTGTACTCGGTTCCAACAAAACAGCACCGCCACCATCGCCAAAAATGACACAGGTCGTGCGGTCTTCATAATCCAAAATAGCGCTCATTTTATCAACGCCGATTACGATTACTTTTTTGTGTTTACCGGATTCGATGAAACCTGCGCCTGTTTGCAAACCGTAAATGAAACCTGAACAAGCTGCGATCAAATCATAGCCCCAGGCATTTTTCATTCCGATTTTGTCGCAAACAACATTTGCGGTGGAAGGGAAAGGGTAATCCGGAGTGACGGTTGCCAAAATCACCAGCTCAATGTCTAATGGATCGGTATTTGTCTTTTCCAATAATCCTTTTACGGCTGCTGCGGCAATATCCGAACAGGCGCCTTCACGGAGAATGCGTCGCTCTTTAATCCCGGTTCTTGTTGTAATCCATTCATCAGAAGTATCAACAATTTTAGCTAAGTCGTCATTCGTTACTACTTCCTCCGGAAGATAACCACAAATGCCTGTTATTGCTGCGGTGATTTTACTCATTTTATTGATTAAAAGCTTCGTTAATGTTTTTTGTAAGATCTGATTTAGCCACTTCGTAGGAGTGCAGCAGCATACTTCTTACAGCCTTGTCGTTAGAGATCCCGTGACCGATAATGACATTACCCTTCACTCCAAGAATCGGAGTTCCGCCGTAATTCTCATAATTGAAACGATCAAAGTATTCATCGCGCAGGCCTCTTTTACGCATAAGCGTGTAGATTCCTTCGGCTTGTTTTAAGGCAATGTTGCCGGTGAACCCATCACAAACAACAACGTCTGCCACACCGGTGAACAGATCACGACCTTCGATGTTACCAATGAAATTAATCTCATCGGATTCAGCCATCAGTTTGTGGGCAGCGATCGTCAGTAGATTTCCTTTGGTTTCTTCTTCACCAATATTTAATAAACCGATACGCGGATTTTCTACACCATAAACAGATTTGGCATAGAGACTTCCCAGAACGGCAAATTGATAAAGAACATCTGGTTTGCAATCTGCATTGGCGCCAACATCCAATAGAATGGAGTTTTTGCCATCAACTGTGGGCAATACGGATGTAATACACGGGCGAATAATACTGGCAATGGTGTTGACCTTGTAGATCGCACCAACCAGCATTGCACCTGTATTTCCTGTACTGGCAAAGATGTCTATTTCCTTTTTAGCAAGCAGGTCAAAACCCACGGCAATACTGCTGTGAGGTTTTGTAGGGATTGCCCGTGTCGGATGGTCATGCATCGTAATGACGTCAGGGGCATGAACAATATCATACCCTGCCGGATCTTCATTCAACGCGTTAAGGCCACTCAAGATTTGCTCTTGGTCGCCGATCAACACGAGACGCACGTCCTGAGGAAGTTCTTTTCTAGCAAGTACAGCACCGGCTATATTGGCCTCTGGTGCGAAATCACCGCCCAAAATATCTATTCCTATCTTCATCAGGAGGAATGTTTACTACTAAACAGCGCGAATTAAATCGCTACTTCTTTCTCAGCTACTACTCTTCCTTTGTAGTACAATTTGCCTTCATGCCAGTGTGCATGGTGGAACAAATGCGGTTGACCTGTTGTAGGGCAAGTTGCAATGTTCTTAGCAATTGCTTTGTCGTGAGTTCTTCTCTTGTCACGGCGTGTTGTCGAGGTTCTTCTCTTTGGATGTGCCATTTTACTTATTTATTTCAATCGTTAATTCAAATTTTTTAATGCGGACCATCGCGGGTCTATGGGTTTGTCGTCGTCAGGATCCTCCGAATCATCGTCATCTCCTTCATCATCCCAGTCTTCTCCACTGTCCTCATCATCGTCCCAATCTTCATCTTCATCCCATTCTTCGTCTTCATCCGGCTGATTTGCATTTACAATGTACTTGTTATACAAATCCATTACTTCCTCGTTACATTCTCCTTCCGGATGAATTCTTCGGGCCGGTAATGAAATGACCAACAACTCATAGATCGGTGCTGAAACATCCAGTTCATAAGATTCCGGGTGAAGAATAACTAAATTCTCGTCTTCGGAAACTTCTGTTCCAAACTTGTAAACAATGCGGTAATCACCGTGGATCCGTACTTCCATCGGATCATTGCAGCGATCGCATGGAGTGGTAACAGTTCCTGAAAGCGAAAATTCCGCAATCATCATCGTTTCCTTCTTTTCAAATGCAAGTTCTACCAGAACGTTTGCATCATCAATCAGCGTGTTTTCAACACCTTCAAAGAACGTTTTGTCTATGTTGAACTCATAGCGATGCGTCCCTGTTTTTAATCCTACAAATTGGATTATGAACTCATTCGTAGATTTCTTCACTACACAAAAATTGGAGGGCAAAGGTAGAAAAAAATAAACGAAATGATACTTATTCTCGTCTAAATTTTATTTTTTTGCTTGTATTCACTGTTTTTTATGTTTCGCGGGAATTGGTAAGCTCATTTAAAGCGATGCCTCTTTGCTATCTGCACTTACGTTTGATAACTTTCGAAAGCAGTGCTTTCTCTTACTCAATTTCATGCTGTCTGTCTCCTCTTTTTCGGTGAGGTGCCGACTCCTGGACCTGCAAAGGATTCGCCGCGATCTCTTTCAAAAATTTGCGGGTATTGAAAATATCAATAGCCAGGTAAATAGCGCTTCTCATGGATTGCGGATTCGCTTCATTTTTCCCGGCAATGTCAAACGCTGTCCCGTGATCCGGTGATGTTCTTACGATCGGTAATCCTGCAGTGTAGTTTACACCGTCCTCAAAAGCCAGTGCTTTGAAAGCTGCCAATCCCTGGTCGTGGTACATGGCCAG
>DJFP01000061.1:0-2663 GCA_002432565.1 Flavobacteriales bacterium UBA5869 | reverse complement strand
AACGGCAATTTTCGGACGCTGGATTCCGAAGTCTTTTTTCAAACTATTGTCCAGTGCTTTGATCTTTGCCAGGATCTTTTCGCGTGTCAAGGTGCCTGAAACATCTTTTAAAGGAACGTGTGTGGTAACCAAAGCCACACGGAGTGAACCACTGACCATCATCATCAATGCTTCGTCCATTCCTGCCAAATGCGCCAGGTATTCGGTGTGGCCCGGGAATTGGAATCCAGCTTTCCCGATTGCTTCTTTGGAAATCGGGGCTGTCACTAATACATCAATTTTTCCGGCAGCTAAATCTTCTGTTGCTTTTTCCAGGGAAAGAAAGGCATATTTCCCGCTTGCTTCGGTTCCTTTTCCTAATTCGAACTGAACTTCTTCATTCCAGACATTAATGATATTGATCTTGCGGTTAACAGCTTCATTAGCCGTCTTGCAGGTCTGGTAATTGAATTCAGGTTCGTTCAACGCTTTCTTATGAAAGGAAATGGTTTTGGACGATGCATAAATGATCGGTGTACAATCCAGCAACATACGGTTGTCTGCTAATGATTTGATCACTACTTCCGGCCCGATCCCGTTGATATCTCCGATTGAAATTCCTACACGAATAGGAACTGCACGACCTTCTTCTTTGATTTTTTCTTTCTCTTTTTCCATCTTATGCCAGGCGTTTTAAAAAGTTGATCATTAAGCGAATTCCTGTTCCTGTTCCTCCAACACCGCGGTAATCCTGCGGTCTGTCCAGGAAAGCCGGTCCTGCGATATCCATATGGATGTAGGGCGCTTTTACGAAATGCTCCAGGAATTTTCCTGCTGTGATCATTCCTGCATATCCGTTCCCGATGTTGTTCAAATCGGCAATTTTAGATTTCATATCGTCGTAGTAGTCGTCCCAGAATGGAAATTCAACCATGCGTTCATAGGTTTCCATTCCGGCATCGTTCAGCATGGTGAAGTATTTTCTATCTGCATTCCCCATCATAATGGAAGCACGTGTTCCGATTGCGCGAGCAGCTGCTCCTGTTAAGGTTGCTGCATCGATCACCAATTCCGGTTTGAATTTCTCGGAGTAAGCCAATGCATCTGCAAGGATCATCCGTCCCTCTGCGTCTGTATTTAGTACCTCTACGGTTGTTCCGTCATACATGGTAATGATGTCACCCGGGGTATAAGCATTTAATCCCGGACGGTTGTCTGTAGCCGGAATGAGCCCGATCAAATGGATAGGAAGCTCCATCATAGCTGCAGCATAAATGGTTCCGGCCATCATCGCGGCTCCTGCCATATCTGATTTCATGGCATCCATGGAACCTGCAGTTGGTTTCAGGCTCAAACCTCCGGTATCGTAAACAACTCCTTTTCCGACCAAAACAATCGGTTTTTTGTTGCTTGATTTTTTCGGTTTGTATTCGATAATAGTGAATGTCGGTGGATCAACAGAACCTTTGTTTACGGCTAATAATCCACCCATTTTCAATGCTTCGATCTTGGATTTTTCCAGGATCGTTACCGAAAATTTAGCTTCTTTTCCTTTTTCTTCAATAGCTTCTGCCAGTTGGGTGGCATTTAGGCCGGAAACCGGTTCGTTTACCAGGTCGCGCGCCCAGAATACGGCTTTCAAAGTGGCACTTAATTCTTCAATGGCTGAAGCAGTGATCTTTGCTGAAAAATCGATCGTTTCCAATGCATATTTTTCTTTTTTCGCTTCTTTCCGGTATCTCAGGTATTGGTAATTGGAAAGTGCAAACCCTTCTGCAAGCAAAAGACTGTTTGATTTCCCCCCGTCGATGAAAATACTTTGCGCTTCTTTGGGTAAAACCCCGCGGAGTTTGTGTCCCATGATGCGTTGTTTTTCATCGGTTCCCTGATCTTTAATAAACACAAAGTGTTTGCCTTTCAGGGGCAAGTGCAGGAACTGCAGGTCGTCATTTTTGTGGAACAATTCCAGTTCTTCAGCTACCACTTTCGGCAGCTTTGTTTGCGTTTCAATCTTTTTCCCAACAAGGACAACGAGGCCTTCTTGCTGGTCGAACGCAGCGGATGTATTCAAATTCATATTAATCGAATTGTGTGAATTGTAAAGATAAGAAAAAGCGCAGCTTTTGAAGACCTAATTACAACAAACGTTGCGCCTTCGCTGAAGCTACTACGTAAGCGTTAGTGCGGAAGTAATTAGGGAGGAGCGTCAGAAATGATTTATGAAGAACACGAATTAATCTGATTTCTTTGGATTTTTTAGTTTCCGGTAGCCATAGATTCCGGCCGGAACAAGAATCAGCAGAAGCGGCCAGATGGAAAGAAGTCCCAGGAAAAGAACAACTACTCCGGACCATCCGTTAGCAATGGATTCTTTCGCGTTTTCCCAGAAACCCGGTTCTTCTGTTGCACTATCCGGATGGCTGATGGTTTTGTATAATTCGATGTCTAATGTACTGTAACCGACCTGGTCGTCCAGGAATTGAAGTCTGCCTTCCTGGCTTTCAATTTCTTCGATCAATGCCCTGATTTTCTCCTGGATCTGTAAAAGTTCGTCCATGCTTTTTGCCCTGGAAAGAAAGTCTTCATAACGCTCCAGATAAGCTCTTTTGCTTTTTAAACGCGTTTCTAGGTCTACATATTCCGCACTTACATCTCTGGCCTTGATGTTTTTGGAAATAATCTCA
>DJFP01000071.1:13967-14098 GCA_002432565.1 Flavobacteriales bacterium UBA5869 | reverse complement strand
AGAATTTACAGGATGCTGGAACAAATGGAACCTTTTGGACCCGGAAACGATAAACCGGTTTTCTGTATCCGGAATGCCTATGCGAATAAGCAAAAGGTATTAAAAGAAGCGCATTTGAAATTTGATCTGGT
>DJFP01000071.1:2452-13864 GCA_002432565.1 Flavobacteriales bacterium UBA5869 | reverse complement strand
GTAGGCACGCGATTAATCGCGTGCCTACATGTTTTAATATTATAATGGGATATTCCCGTGTTTTTTCTTCGGTAATGTTTCCGATTTTTTCTCCAGGGATTTAAATGCGGCTATCAGGGTTGCGCGTGTTTCTTCCGGTAAAATAACAGCGTCAACGAAGCCTCTTTCAGCTGCACGGTACGGATTGGCAAACATATCTGCATACTCTGCTTCTTTCTCTTTCCATTTCGCTTCCTTGTCTTCCGCCGTAGCGATCTCGGATTTAAAGATAATTTCCGCCGCACCTTTTGCACCCATTACCGCAATTTCTGCAGTTGGCCAGGCATAGTTCAAGTCTGCACCGATGTTTTTGGAGTTCATTACGTCGAATGCGCCCCCGTAAGCTTTACGTGTGATTACCGTAATTCTCGGAACAGTTGCTTCAGAGAAAGCGTACAATAATTTTGCTCCGTGAGTAATAATCCCTCTCCATTCCTGGTCTGTTCCCGGCAAGAATCCCGGTACGTCTTCCAATACCAAAAGCGGAATGTTGAACGAGTCACAGAAACGCACGAAACGTGCACCTTTTCGGGAAGAATCAATATCGAGTACTCCGGCCATAGAAGCAGGCTGGTTTGCAACAACACCAATGGATCTTCCGTCTAAGCGTGCAAATCCAACTACAATGTTAGGCGCAAAATCCGCTTGTACTTCGCGGAAAGTATCGTCGTCGATCAAACAATCAACGATCTCACGGATGTCATAAGGTAAATTTGAATTGTCAGGAACAATGTTCCGGATGCGGCTCAACTTTTCTTTTGCAAACAAAGCAGTCCCGAATTGCGGAGCCAGCTCCATAGCGTTTTGAGGCATGTATGTCAACAGTTCACGAACTTTGCGCAAACATTCCACATCATTTGAAGCCGTGAAGTGTGTCACACCGGATTTTTCAGCATGAGCTTTTGCTCCTCCCAGGTCTTCCGAACTAACTTCTTCGTGGGTTACTGTTTTTACTACGTTGGGCCCTGTAACGAACATATACGAAGTATCTTCCACCATGAAAACGAAATCAGTCAATGCAGGAGAGTAAACCGCTCCGCCGGCACAAGGGCCCATAATTACGGAAATTTGTGGAATTGCTCCCGAAGCACGTGTATTGCGGTAGAAAATATCCGCATAACCTGCCAATGACACCACACCTTCCTGGATGCGTGCACCTCCGGAATCATTTAACCCGATAACCGGAGCACCATTTTTCATGGCTAAATCCAGTACTTTACAGATTTTCTGAGCATGAGTTTCAGAAAGAGAACCGCCAAGCACTGTAAAATCCTGGGAGAAAACGTAAACTACTCTTCCGTGTATCGTACCGAAACCGGTAATTACACCATCTCCCGGACTTTTTGTTTTGTCCAGTCCGAATGAAGTAGCACGGTGCTCAACAAGCATCCCGATTTCCTGGAATGACCCTTCATCCATCAATAAGGTTACTCGTTCTCTTGCGCTTAGTTTTCCCTGTGCATGTTGTTTGTCGATTCGTGCCTGGCCACCGCCTAATTGCGCGGCTTCGCGTTTTTGAATCAATTCAGCATTCTTTTCTTTCATGAAAAAAGGTTTGTGGGCACCAAAGATACACTTTCAGCTTAAAAATCATGATAACGATTTAAAACGGGTATTTTTTTCTTTCAGGAAAAGTGATATCTTTCAGAAAAAGATTCAGTATGCGCACTCTCCAGCTCGCTTTTGTATTCTTCCTGGCATTTCTGCCTTATTCCTGCAAAAAAGACAGTGACCGCCGAATCCGGAAATTTCACCGGCAGGAGGTAGGCTATTCGGCTAACGATATTCTTTCGGACAAGAAGTATAAGTCTATCACGATCGAAATTATTTACATGACCGGATTTAAACCCACCGATCAGGCAATTGATAATCTGAAACAATTAGTTACAACGACTTGCAATAAGCCGGATGGGATCAATGTGGTTTTTAAGGAAATTCCTGCACAGGGTAAAAGTGCTTATTCAATTGATGATGTAGAAACAATCGAAAATGACCACAGGGAAGAATTCACCTATCGAAAAGATCTCGCAACCTGTTTTATCTTCCTGGACGGTCCGTCGAATGAGAACCAGGGTACTGCTATGGTTTTGGGTCATGCTTATTTCAACACTTCCATGGTAATTTATGAGAAATCGTTGAAAGATAACTCCGGTGGTTTCGGTGAACCTGAATTATACAAGTTGGAAACGACGGTTATCAATCATGAATTCGGTCATATTCTGGGCCTGGTAAATTTAGGTTCTACCATGTACAGTTCTCACCAGGATACAGCGCACGGTGCTCATTGTGATAATACGAACTGCCTGATGCACTGGGAGGTTGAGACCGGGAATATCTTCGATAACCTGATCGGAAATTCACCGATACCGACCTTTGACCAGAACTGCAAAAGGGACTTAACCGAAAACGGCGGGAGATAAATTAGGCTTTTTTAAAATTTCTTTTTTACCCGTTTTTTGTAATTTGTAACAGTCTGCTGTTGCAGCTTCCTCGATTTGCCTGATTGGATAACCGAAACCAATTAGCAGCTTGTATGAAAAGAGGAAATAAGATTTTATCAATTATTTTGATTCCCGTAATGGTTTTGCAATCCTGCATTGTATCTGCACCGAAGTATACACATGTGGAGCAAGTGATGGAGCTCAAAACAGGCATGACTCTGGATTCGGTGAATAGCAAACTGGGAGTTAAACCTTATGATATCCATGTCTATGATTCGACCGGATACCGCTCATATATTTATAAATATCGTACAACTGATCGTAAAACGATCCCTTTTAGATTAAAGGAAACCAATGGGAAAGAAAAGATCGGGAAGTACATGGATTTGGTCGCTTATTTCGATTCTACGGATGTTGCTTACCGCTTTGAATCCAGGTCGACTGATTCCCAGGTAACCCAAAAGAAATTCAATGTGAACACTATTGTGACCATTGTGACTGTGATTGTACCGGCATTGTTGGTTTATTTGGGAATCCAGAAAACAACTAAGTAAATGCGCTGTCCCGGGTAAGGTGATTTTTGTCTCTTTTCTACCTTTAAACAGATGATTTTTGTCATCTATTCCGCAGGCCGTTTTTAGCTTTACTTTTGTTTACGGGACTTTGCGAGTTGTTTATATCGATTCTAAATTAAACCTCTGACAATTTTGTGACAAAACTTATCAATCCAAGAGCCAATTTTGCACGTAAGTAGAGAAACTCTGCACAAGTGATAAAACAACTACATACAATCGCATTTACGCACAGAAATTTGGAAGTCTCCAAAATCGGAACTTTGCATATTGAGCAGGATTCTGTTCAGTCGCGTTTTCAGTCACTTAAGGAAAGGTTACACATCGATGAGATTATGTTTCTATCAACATGCAACCGCGTTGAGTATTTCCTGGTAACCAATGAAACGGTTTCGCCTGAATTTTTACACGATTTCTTTTCGGCACTTTATCCGGATTTCGATGAGGAAAAAGTAAACTTCTTTGCTTCCAAAGCAGTTGTTTATGCGAAGATGGAATCTGTTAACCATGCAATGCGTGTTGCAGCTTCCATTGATTCCCTGGTAATCGGGGAGCGCGAGATCATTACACAGGTGCGACAGGCTTATGAGCAGTCGCGTGATCTGGGTCTTTCCGGCGATACGCTGCGTATTTTGTTCCGTCATACGATCGAAACGGCGAAACGTGTTTACACCGAAACAAAAATCTCTCTAAAGCCGGTTTCTGTAGTTTCCATCGCTTATCAGCGCCTGGTGGGTATGGATGCTCCGAAAGATGCACGTGTTTTGGCTATCGGTGCAGGTGTTACCAATACCGCAATGCTCCGTTTCCTGAAGAAACACGGGATGAACAATTTCGTAATCTTCAACAGAACACTTGAAAAAGCAGCAGTTTTAGCAGAAGAATTGGGAGGTAAAGCCTATCCTTTAAGTGAATTGGAAAACTACTCGGAAGGCTTCGATATTTTGGTTTCCTGCACAGGTTCCGAAGATATTATTGTTAATGAACAGCTTTACACCAAATTGCTGAATGGCGAAACCAGCCCTAAGATTACTGTAGACCTGGCTTTACCGAATGATATTGCGCCACTGGTTCACAGCAATTTCCCAACAAGAGCAATTTCCATCGAAGTGCTTCAGCGCATTTCAGACAGCCACCTGCAGGAACGCTCACAGGAAGTGATCCATGTGGAGCAGATTTTGGAAGAAGCAAATAATGAATTCCGCAACATCGCAAAGATGCGTGCAATAGAAGTTGCCATGAGACCTGTTCCGCAAATGGTCAAAGAAATCCGTGCCACAGCTTTCAATGAGATCTTTAAGAATGAATTGGACCAACTGGACCCGTCTTCCAAAGAGATCCTGGAAAAAGTAGTTGGTTATATGGAGAAAAAATACATGAGCATGCCAATGATTATGGCTAAGGAAATCATGTTTAAATCGTAATTTTACTTCATGAGAAAAATTCGTATCGGTTCGCGCGGAAGTGATTTAGCACTTTGGCANNCGAACAGGCTTTGCTTCAGAATACAATAGACCTGGCAGTGCATTCTCATAAAGACTTGGAAACTAATCAGCCCGAAGGGTTAATCATTGCGGCAGTTTCTGAAAGGGAAAATCCGGCTGATGTATTGTTGATACATCCGAAAGCTCTCGACGAAAATGCATTCTGGAACCTAAAGACCGGAGCAGTTGTAGGAACATCCTCTGCCCGCAGAAAATCACAATTGATTGGCTTTCGATCTGATGTTCAGATCAGGGATCTGCGTGGAAATGTCCCGACACGCCTTCAAAAGCTGGTGGATGGTGAATACGATGCAATTCTCTTAGCAAAAGCAGGTTTGGATCGCCTGAAGCTTGATCTGAAAGGGATGCATGAAATAGTTCTGGACCCGGAACAATTTATTCCTGCTCCTGCCCAGGGAGTTTTAGCGTTGCAGATCCGTGAGGATGACCACGAATTGAATAATTTCATGCAAGCCATGAACCACGAAGATATTCAATCACAAATTGCATTGGAAAGAACGGTTTTGAATCGTCTGCAGGGTGGTTGCCAGCTTCCGCTTGGTGCATATTGCCCGGAAGAAGGAAGATTGCTCGTTGCTTTCGCTCACGAATGGGAGCAGGGAGCGCAGTGGTTCGAATTTGAAGGTCCGCACGACCTGGATATGGTGGATGTAGTGCTGGAAGCTTTATTGGAAGAAGAAGATGAAGACACGGAGTATCTTTCTTAGTTCAGAAAGCGATTCCTCTCTTCCGATTGTTGATTTTTGCCAGGAGAATGATCTTCTGTTGGTACGTAAATCATTTATTTCTTTCGGAAAAATCCCTTTTGAGATTCCCGCAGATTGGGATGTTGTTTTTTTCTCATCCCCGAGGTCATACGACTTTTTCATATCTGAAGGCTTTAAACCGGAAGACGGCCAACAAATAGCCTGTATTGGTTTGGAAACCAAAAAGCATATAGAAAATTCAGGATATGAAGTTTCTTTTTTTGGTGAGAATGCCGGAAATCCTAAGGAAGTTGCTATTGAGTTTAGGGCCTGGCTTGGAGATCGTACAGCTGTTTTCCCGCAATCGACGAAATCGAATAAGACAATTGAATCGGAACTTCCCGAAACGCAAAGAATTCCCTTGCTGGTTTATGATACGATACCGGATCCGGTGCCATTTCTAAATACTTTTTCCGTGTATATATTTACTAGTCCATCTAATTACAAAAGCTTTGTTTCTTTGAATACTATTCCGGAAGATGCTAAAGTGATTGCCTGGGGTCACTCAACAGCAGAAACGATGATGGATGATGATGCTCCCGTACATTTTATCCTGGATACTTCAACCTATTCCGAGCTTCTGACAATTCTTCGAAAATTTATCGGATAGAAATTAGTTTTTTTTAACGAAAACCCCTACATTTTAGTTATGTTTTAAAACTGATGACTTCTAAAGTTGTTTAACTTTGTTGTAGGTTGTGATAGAACAACTGAGTGCCAAATTGAAATATTCAAAAAGTAATACTCACTAAATTCTATTCTATGGGAGCAAATAATGAAAATTATGAATTCCGAGTTTATCCTGATGAAAAATCGCCTAAACTATTCAAGTCGCCTCTATTGGAGGTTTTAACAAAAACAAAGCTTTGGATCATTATCGTACTATATAGCGCAGTCGCTGCTGTATGGATCTGGATGTACATGTATTATTTTCATGGAACAGCAATCAGTGCCATTTTATTGTTCTTCCTTGGGTTTTTAGCATGGACATTCGGCGAATACACCCTACATCGCTTTGTGTATCATAAGTTGAAGGATGCGTCTTATGATACGGGAATGCAGTATGTGTTCCACGGAATTCACCATCAGTATCCAAGTGATGAAGACCGCATCATTTTGCCGCCAATTCCCGGATTGGCAATAGCAAGTGCTTTCCTGGGGGTTTTTTACCTGATGATGGGAAGTGCCGCATTTACTTTTGGAGCGGGATTCCTGATCGGTTACCTGGTTTACATCAGTATCCATTGGATGGTGCATAGCAAGCCGGTACCTGCACGATTTAATTTTTGGTGGACTCATCACAATATTCACCATTACCAGCAGCATGATAAAGCTTTTGGGGTGTCAACGCCGATTTGGGATATTGTGTTCCGTACCATGCCTGTAAAGGGCCGTAAAACGATTACAATACTGAAGAAATAATACTCTTTATCAAACATAGGTCACATAGAAACGTAGGGATCAGTGAATTGTCTATCCACTTCATTTGAGTTTCTAAGAATATGTGATCTATGTTTCGATTGTGGTATTAGATCATTTTTGGAGCAGGATCAAGCTGTGGCGAACAGCATCAAAATGATTGTAGATAAGAACGGTGCGCGGTTTTTCCGTTGCACCGTTTTCTATTAAATACCCTGCTTGTCCGTTTAGCAGACGAACAGCCAAATAACTTGCGAATGCGCTCACTGTGCGGTATTCACCAACAGATTTCTTAAAATAGACTTTGGGTTTACCACTAAATAATTGTTCTACCTGCTCATACCAGGAGTCGGTGGAAACATCGCCGTTCTTTCCAAGCAGCAAACAATCAATGGCTGCAGTATCGAGCTTTTGCTCGTCCAGGAAACTTTTTACGAATTCCCCGATCTCATTTTCAGAAAGATAAGAAGACTGCTTAAATGCTTTGAATTCTGCAAGGCTATTGTCCGGATTATTGCTCAGATAGAATTGGGTAGATCCTTCTCCACAGTAAGAACCCTTCGTTCCTGAACCCAAAAGGTCCACATTGGAAACCAATTCTTCCTTGAAGCGTTCTCCTAAACGGTCAATGTTATAGTTGTAATCGGATATTTCTTCGACAGCTCCCACTAACAGGTTTTTTTCTTCTCCATGATAGTTATCGAAGTATAGGGAAGCATCCAGTAGGGCAGATTCAAATGCCAGGGAACCATTGACATGTGTCATATTGTAACCCTGGTTCTCAGAAAGGAGTGCAACCTGACCGGCCAACGCGTTAGGTGTACTTTGTACAAAGTTGGTAGGGGTTAATGTTCCTTCGTTGTATTCGACAATTTGATTTAAAAACTTGATACAATCTTCCAATCCGCCATTTGCCGTCCCGAAAATAATTCCGTCAGGTTTCGGATTCCTTCCCAATAAAGGGAGTGAAACGCCTATTCCCATACGTACAGCTTTACCCATTCTTCTAAGCTGAGCATTCGGGATTAAATCCTGGTAAGAAGGTTCGACAGCTTTGTATATGTACTCATTCAATACTTGCCATTCTCCGTTTTCGAAGGATAGATCATGTGTCTTTTGAGGAGAAATAGCGTAGAGGTCTTTTATATACATGCAGAAAAGATTAGAGAAGTGCAGTTCCCTCCAAACCCGAAAGAATTGGAAAGCACGTGTCCGATAGCAACCCCGGGTGTATAGTTCAAAGTGGGCCGGAACGGGAATTCCGAAATGGGTTCTTCTACGCGAAGACTGGGATATACTTCCTGGTTCTGAATGGAAAGAATGCTGTATATTGCTTCCAAAACACCTGCTGCTGCCAGTGTATGTCCAACATAAGATTTGGTTGAACTAAAATGAGGAACTGTATTGAAAAGCTTCGAAAAAGCAAAAGATTCCGTCACATCGTTGTTAGGAGTTCCTGTTCCATGAGCATTGATGTACTGGATGTCTACCGGGTTCAGTTCAGCACGTTTAAGAGCTAATTCCATGGCCATTCTGGGGCCTCTCGCATCGTCAGACGTGGCTGAAGGGTGGAAAGCATCATTACAAATGCCGAATCCTGAAAATACGGCCTGGATCTTTGAGGTATCAGAAACATCTGCTCTGCGTTCCAGGACAACATATCCTGCAGCTTCTCCCAGGCTCAATCCTTCCCGATTTGCATCAAAAGGCTTACAGGGTTCTTCGCTCAAAATTCGAAGTGAATTGAATCCGTTTACGGTGAATTTTGCCAGGCAGTCGCTTCCACCGGCAATTACGCGGTCTACTTTACCTGTTTCCAGCAATCGTGCTCCGAGAGCAATGGCATTGGCGGAAGAAGAACAAGCAGTATTAACCACATCTGTGATTCCTTTCATTCCGTACAAACGCACAATTTGTAAAGCATGGTCCGAACCTTCGTAATGCTTTACGTACTCGGATGGTGCGCCCTGCATATTTGCGTCGTGGTAAAGATCATCGGTATAACACATCCCACCGACTGTGCTTGAACTGATAAAAGCTGTACGTGTGGAAGCGATATCTTCCGGACTCAATCGGGCATTTGCAACCGCCTCGCGAAAGGCCTTTATTGCAATGAGTGTTGTGCGTGTAAATCCACGTCCTTTTTCAAGGCCCAGTTCATTCAGCAATGACTCGTCGCTTTGGTCAATTTCACCGAATACCAATGAATCCGAATAATGGGATTTGAAATGTTTGGCTTTTTTGATTCCCGAAATTTCGTGCTTCAGGGAATGAAGATTTTCAGCAATTGTCAATCCAATTGAACTGATTGCACCCATTCCCGTTACAACAATTTCAGTCATAGATCTTACTTTGTTCTATTCGCAATGATGTAGTCTACGATTGTATTGACGTCAACCAAAATTTGTCTACCCTCAGTTGGATTTTTGATCTTGATCCCGTACTCACGGTCCAATAAAACGATCAATTCCACAGAATCAATAGAATCTAAACCTAGTTCTTCCCCGAATAACGGAACATCATTCTGAATATCTGCAGGAGTTAAATCCAACAGGTTCAAATACTTGATCAAATGTTCTTTGAACTCAACGATTAATTCTTCTCTGTTTGTAGTCATATTTTTAAATATAATTTTGAATTCTCAACTTGATGAATATCAAGATCTGACAAATTACTGTGAACAAAAATAAGAAAGTTATAGTACCAATTAATTCACTCCACGCACCATTTTTCAAGAAAAGCGTATAATAACCTTCCAAACACCATTTCAAGGGCGAGATATTTCCGATTGCCTGCATGTAATCCGGCATGACGAAATTCGGGACCCAAATACCACCTATGGCTGCAAAAATAATAATTGAAATGGCCCCGAACCCATTGGCTTGTTCCTGGGTTTTGGCGTAAGTACCTACTAAAACAGCATAGGAGATAGCTGAAAGGGCAGATAGAAGCGTCACAACCAGGAACGGTAAAAAAGCATTCGGCATAGCAAGCTGCGGAAGTCCGATGTGCGGGAAGATGTAAATTCCCATCAGGAAAAGCAATAGCAGCTGCGACAATGCAACGAACAGGTAAACCAGGAATTTGGAGACCAGGGTCAAAGCAAATCCTTTAGGAATGGTTTGTAATCTTAAAAAACTTCCCGACAGACGTTCTTTCACAATATTCCCGCCTAATGAAATGACCATGAAGAACATGGCAAAAATAGACCATGCGGGTACATTATGCTGGCTCGAATTCGGGATAAGCTCCGCTACATCACTCAAGCTTGCATTCGCAATTTTTAATTTGGTTTCGCGATTTATAATTGCTTGCCGGATGTTGGAAGGAATGGAGTCATATCCCATTTCCTGGAATAGTTTCCCAACCATTTCTTCGTTTTCAATACCGTTTGTGATAGCCTGAATGCCATTGTTTACGGAAATCCGGAAATTCTCCTGTACAACCGGATCAAAGTAGATCGCGATTTCCTGTTTTTTGGGTGTTACCCTGGGAGCTTCTTCAATAACGCCCATTTGTTCCAGCATCAATTTGGAAATGTTGTCCGCATTGCTGGCAAGCCGCTCGCTAAAATTGGAAGGAATGTAAATCCCCAGCATGGCATCTTCGTCGATGGTTGTGCGTTTTACTGCACTTTCAGAAAGCTTGTTGTTTTGCTTGATGTCAAAACTTCCGGAGTAAACCAGCGCTTTTACCAGGGAATCACCAAGCGGGCCATTATCCCTGTTAGAAATCAAAACCGTCAATTTGTTTTCATTGACGATCTGAAAGGCACTGTTTTGTACGATTGTAATGATAAAAACCAATAGCAGAGGCATCAGGTACATCAGCAGCAACCCCACTTTATCGTGGAGNNGTTAACTTTAAAATGAGTTCTTCCAGGTTACCAACCTCATGTTCACGGAGCAGGTTCGTTAATGTTTCACTCGCAATAATCTTTCCGTGATCAATTAAAATAATCTGGTTGCAAAATTCCTCTGCTTCTTTTAAATGATGGGAGGTATAGATAATTGTTGTTCCCTGCCTGTTCAATTCCTGCAGCAGGCTCATAATGGCAATTTTGCTTTGAACATCTACGCCCACAGTCGGTTCGTCCAAAAATAGTACAGAAGGATCATGAAGCAAAGAAATAATAAGGTTCAGCCTGCGCTTCATTCCTCCTGAAAAAGTAGATACTTTTTGGTTTTTCACATGAAAAAGCCCCACTTTTTGTAATAAGTCATCGATTTTTTGGGCTAAATCTTCCTTTTTGAGATTATAGAGGTTTCCAAAATAGGATAAATTTTGTTTGGCTGTCAATTCCGGAAAGAAGGAGAAGTCCTGTGGTACAAAACCAAGTTTGCTTCGGATTTCCCGTGGACTTTTCTCACCTTCCAAATGATAAACCACCGAACCGAGTGTTGGTTCCAAAATACTGCAGAGAATGGAAATGAGTGTTGTTTTCCCGGCACCGTTCGGCCCGAAAATTCCTACGATTTCTCCTTTTGCGACGGTAAAATCAATGCCTGCTAAACTTGGAACGGCACTTTTACCATAGGATTTGTAAACCTTTGAAACATGCAAAAGAGTCTCCGGCATTTCATTAGAATTTAATTCTTGACAGTTCCTGGAAGGCTTGTTTTTCTACTGCACTGATCTCAACTAATAAATCGGCACAGGCATCAAAGTCTTTTTGTTCGGTTAAACGTCC
>DJFP01000071.1:0-2427 GCA_002432565.1 Flavobacteriales bacterium UBA5869 | reverse complement strand
GAAACTTTAGCCAATTGCTCATTTTGCATAATAACAGCAGCTTCTTCAAGGAATGCCGCGTAAAGGAACCGGAATCCGCCACCGCCGGTACCAATTTCTTCCTGCATGCGGACTATTTGTCCCAAATGAAGACCAGCCTGGCGCGGACCTAGTTTCTCTCTCCAGGTTCGGATTTTTTTGGAAGTGTGGATAATTCCTTTAACTCCGGCAATTCCACCCGGAATTTTCAGCATATCCCTGCAATTGCGTTTAATGCCTTTTTCAATTCCTCTTCTTACCTGTTCCTGGGTAATATTCCCGATTTCAACCGGGAAATAAATATGTCCTTTCGGAGCGAGAGCACCTTTTGCGAAACGCACACGCTCCAATTCTTCTGTGCTTAAGGAAGTAGTTACCTCCATCACCGGATCACTTACCAAATAACGGTCACCTTCCTTTCCAAAAACGATCAGGTTGTGAGCATTGAAGTGAAAACGATATTCTTTCGGGAAATAAGGCAGGTGGAAAACTCCTACCTGGCAGCCAACCTTTATTCCCTGTGCGATCTTTTCATCCAGGAAACGGGTTGCTTCCTTCGGATCGTTGAATTTCTTGCGTTCTACTTTGACATCCAATGCTTTACAAGTACGCTTGAAAATAGCTCCCGGCATTGTACGGAACGAAATCGCGGGCCCGTTGTTTACTTTCATAAACGGGATGTGAATATAGAACAACCCTGAACCCATGCCGAAAGCCAGTGGCTCAGTCATAAAGTCCACCCCATGATGCTGTAATAAGCTCATGGTTACTCCATTTTCGCAATGGGCAGTTTGGTGATGAATAAATTCTGACACTAAGCTTTAAAGTTTTTGAGTTCATCAACGGAGATTTCAAAAGCCTCTGCGTAGCGTTTTAAAGTGCTGTCGCTCAATTTTTTGAACCCGTTTGGTTTTAAATGTCTTTTGATACGGAATTTCCAAATGCCTGTATAGCCTGATAATACAGTGAAGTCCATCAATTTTTCTTCCATGAAATAAAGAATCGGACTTGCCAAGCCTTTTTTGATCTGTTCCCGCGCATCCAGCGTTCTTCGTTCAATTTCTTTCCAGGCTTCATCCAGTGCAACCTTTTTGGCTTCCCAGCCTGTGCTTAATTCGGTATCGTAATGACCGTCTTCGTTCTTCACATAACAAACCTCTCTTGTAAAATTTTCAAGAGCACTTTTATCTTGAGGAACTTCAGACTTTTTCATTTAACACACTGTTAAGTAAGCAAATACGTACGAGAATCTAGAGCTTTCGGGAACAGCAAGCAGGATAGTATCTCCGACTTTCAATTTTCCGCTGTTAAATAGTTCGTCCACCATTAAATAGATCGATCCGGCACCTACGTTTCCGTGAGTTGCCAAATTGGAGAACCAGCGTTCTTTTGGAATGTGCATTCCATTTTCGGCTAAGTGCGTATAGATTTTGTCTTCGAAAAAGTAACTGGACATGTGTGGTAAAAACCAGGTTACGTCATCACCACTTAGATTAGTATCCTGGAATTTGGTTTTCAATTTATTGAATCCAAGCTTCACAATGTACTCGTCCAGCAGCTTCACATCCTGTTTAATGCTCAGAATAGATTTTTCGATCATATCCTGAGGCTCATAATCCATGTAGCTTTTTAGTGTACCATCTTCCATTTTGTCTGAAGCCATGTACATACATGCTTCAACTTCATTGGCAAAAGAAATTCCTTCGATCCAATCAATGCGCAATGAAATTCCTTCAGCACTTTTCTGATCTTCCAGCATGCATACTGCAGCACCGTCTGATAACATCCACCGAAGGAAATCCTTGTCGAATGACAAGTACGGATTTTCCTCTAATTCCGTCAGTTTTTGAATTTCCAATTCAAACTTATCGGCACTCAATACACGCGAAAGCCTTTCGGAACCGGTAGAGATTGCTTTTTTACTCATTCCGGATTTGATAGCCATGTATGCATACTTCATAGCGTGCATTCCCGAGCAACAAACCCCTGAAGGGGAAACGACCTCAATATTTCCGGATTCAGGCAACCATCCGTGGACCATCACACCATGTGAAGGCATCATCTGGTCGGGAGAAGAGGTTCCGCAGCTTAGCAGATCCACTTCTTTAATTTCCTGCGGATTCTTTTGAAACAAATTGCGAATGGCTAACGCAACCATTTCGGAATTTGTATGTGTAGGCGTTCCGTCTTTACGAATGGCATAATAGCGGTTTTTAATTCCGTTATTGCGTAAAACAATCCTTCTCGATTTCGAAGCACGGTCGTTAATTAATCCCAGGTAATCCTCCATTTCATCATTTGAAATGGGTTCATTCGGTAAAAAAGATGCCGTACGTGTTATGTATACTTCCTTCAAACTCATTCTTATCTCAATTGAGTGCTTCTGTAATATGCTAATTCGCGTTTAAT
>DJFP01000300.1:6581-14734 GCA_002432565.1 Flavobacteriales bacterium UBA5869 | reverse complement strand
ACCGTTTAAATATGCCAGCAGATGATCATTTTTTTCCTTGAGATATTCTTCATTCCGAATATCTGATCCGACGAAATGCATGATAATCTTTTTGCCTAATAGTTTGTAGCAAGCCAACTCAAATCCTCTTAGTTTCCAGGGTAGAATGGTTTCTCCTGAAATGAAATGGAAGATGCTGTAACGAAATAATGCACGAATGAAAAATACAGTTGTATAGCAATAAACGTAAAGTGCAGATTTTTTTCGAACTTCACAGGTATAAGTATAATTTGTAGCATAATGCGATTCCGGAAGCTTGTATTTGGAAAAGGATTCAACAATCAGCTCATCACCCCATTCTGTTTTGATAAATTCCGAATAATGGTTGATACGATAACCAATGTCGACAGCTCCAAAAAGCAGACGTTTCTTTTTAACTCTCATACAAATGGGCTACTTGAACATATTCCCAATTTTTTTCCGGGAGAATGTAGTTGGGATTCAACACGTGATTTTTAACCAAAAGACAAACTGCCCATGTGACTTGTTCCTGAGAAATGTTTTTGTAATTGGGGGGTTCGAAGCCCACTTTTTCTTTTCTCCATACAATTTCCGAAGGAAGTAGATCGCTTAAAGAGAATCTTAAAATGGCTTTTGTCCAGATTTCACGGATCTTATAAGAACTAGGTAAGCTAAAGACAAATTCAACAAGTGTATGCGAAAGGAAAGGCAGGCGGACTTCGCGGCTGTTAGCCATGGCGTTTCTATCAGCATAACGTAAAAGCGTTTGCAAACTATTTTTGGTGAGCGAATCAAGAAGTGCTTCGTTTAATGTGTTTTTGAATCCTGTTTTATACGTTCCTGTTTTTACAGAATCCAGGAATGTTGGGTCAAATTGCTTGTAATATTGCGGTTTTTGTGTCTTATTTTTGAGTTTCCGGATAAGATCTCTTAAATCCGGGTATTTTGCATCGATCCAGAATGTGCGGCCTGTTTCTAAATTTGTTCCGAAGTGCGTTTGATAACTTTGCTTGAACTTTGCTAAAGCAGATCTCCCGGATGAGCGTAATTCCGCAGCATAGTTCAAATAGAACGAGGAGTATCCTGCAAGGTATTCGTCAGCTCCCTGTCCATCCATTAAAACAGTGATCCCGCTTTCCTTTGCCAGCTGCATTACTTTGAATTGAGCTGCTATACTGGTGCTGCCAAATGGTTCTTCGTGGATGCGGAACAAATCCGGCAGTGTTTCTTCCAGGGACTCTTCCGTACAGAAAACAGCATGTGGCTCACTTCCCGTTTGTTCGTTCATCAGATCAATGTAAGCGCCTTCATCTTTTTTGAAATTCGGGAAGCGTGCAGAAAAAGTGTGTTGATGTTGATTCTCGGCTTTCATCGTACTAATCAATGAAACGATACTGGATGAATCCAACCCTCCGGAAAGGCTGGATCCGACAGGGACATCACTTCTTAATCGGCGTTCGATTGATTGGATAAGCAAGCGTTTGAATTCGGAAGTTGCTTGCTCAAACGAAAGAGTTGACTTTTTGTTCAGGTCAATGTGCCAGTAATTCAGTTGTTTGCCAACCTGTTTGGTATTCAGGTCGATGATGAAATAATGGGCAGGTTTCAGTTGTGAAATTCCATCATAAAAAGTTGATTCGGGATTTTCAAAAGATTCCATCCTGTTGAAAGCCAGGTAATCAAAAATACGCTGCTTAGATGGTTCTTTCGGAATGCCTGAAGCCCAAAGAGCTTTCATTTCAGAAGCAAAAAAAATACTTTCTTCAAAATGAGAATAGAAAAACGGCTTCTCTCCGAAACGGTCACGTGCGCAGAAAACCTGCTGAGTTGTGTGATCGAAAATAGCGAAAGCAAACATGCCGTCCAGATCCTGCAAACAGTGTTCTTTTTTATGATCATAAATTGCAAGAAGCACTTCTGTATCCGAATCACTGCGAAAAATATAGCCTTTTTTGACCAATTCTTCCTTTAATTCCAGGTAGTTGTATATTTCACCGTTAAATGTAACAGTATACCTGTCCAGGTAATGCATGGGTTGTTTCCCGTTTTCGGAAAGATCAATGATGGCCAGTCTCCTGTGCCCAAATACCACGCGCTTATTTTCAGTAGACCAATGACCTTCACCATCTGGTCCGCGATGAGAAATGGCATCTGTCATCAACGAAATATTGTTTGTCCTGACAGGTTTATCTGAGAGACTAATTATGCCTGCAATTCCACACATAGATCACTATTCTGGTGCTAAAGTTAAAATTTGTTCAAGAAAAATACGTTGATAATTTTCGGCATTCTCGATTGATGATGCTTTCAGTGTGTTTTCCTTACAAGTACGAATATCTTCAATGCTTAATTTGTTTAGGATTTCAACCATTGAATCGGTGGAAAAATCAGCCGCAACCCATCCGATCTGATAATTTGTAACAAGCTTGCTCATTTCCGGACTTGGAGAAACGATGACTGCCAGTTTTGCCTGGATGAATTCAAAAATTTTGTTCGGCAGTGCATTGAAATTATTAAAAGTAGAAGGTTCCAGCAGATAGATTCCTGCATCGTATTGATTGATAAAAGGAACGATCTCATCGAATTTAACGGGCTCAATCAATCGTACATTTGTTGTTTTAGAGCATAGATCACTCAAAAGTTTATAATAATCCATAGCTCCCTTTGAAGGAACGATCATGATGTCAAGAGTAAACTGCTCACCGGCCTCCCTGACAATGGCAATCATCTTTTCAATTTTCCGTCCGGGCAGTAATGCACCATGATGAATTAAACGAATGGGAAATTGTTCTGTATTTGAAGGCTGTATTTTGGATTCAAAAGCTGCATTCGGGATGACAATGGAATCTGTCTTGAATTCTTCGAGGCATTTTAAACGGATTGATTCACATACATTGATAAATAGGTCGAAGTGGTGCAGATAGTTTCGGTACAAATCGGTAAAGTATTTTCCTTTGGTTTCGGGCCACCCAGGAACATCTTCGAACTCCAGCGGATGATATTCATGTGCGTTAAATACAATTTTTATTCTATGTTTTTTTTTCAGCGAGACTGCAAATGGAAAGAATTCCGGTTCGTGAAATATGAGTATGCGGATATCTTGTTGAAGAATGAATTTAGAGAGTTTCCCGTAACGTAATTCTTTTTTCTTTCGCAACTTGTCAATACGGCTTGTCAATTTGTCCCGAATTGTTCGAAATGAATAGATAGAATGAATCGGGTGTGAACCTGAATTCCCTGGATTTCCGATCAGAACCAGTTCAACATGATTTTCCAGGGCATTGATTTCCCGGATGATCCTGGGAGCACTGTTCATGTTCCGCAAACTTATAATTCCGACCTTCATGATTTTAATGCTAGTTTTCCATGATTCAATTCATATGTTTTATCGAATTTGGAAAGTGTTTTTAAACGATGTGTAACAAACAGGATAGTCAGATTTTGTTCTGAAGCCAGGTAATCAATAATTTCATTTTCAGTTTGATAATCCAATGCACTTGTTGATTCGTCAAGTATTAATATCGGACGCTCGAAATACAGGGCTCTTGCAATTCCGATGCGTTGTTTTTGTCCACCTGAAATAGATTGGTTGTTCTCACCAAGTAAACTGTTCACTCCATCAGGAAGATTGCTGATAAATGATTCCAGTTTGATCTGCTTAATTAAACAATGCACTTTTTCATAATCAATTTGGTCAGCCGGGACACCAAAAGCAATATTTTCGGCAATGGTCCCGTAGATTAATTTGGTGGTTTGAGGAACATAACTTATCAAAGGATACACGTGTGCCCGGTCTTCCTTTTGAATTTCTTTTCCATCAATCAGGTACTGTCCTTTTTCGGGATTAAGCAGCATTAGCATTAGAGATAAAAAAGTGGATTTACCGGCTCCGGATTCCCCTACAATCCCGATCTTTTCGTTTTTATTGATGCGGAAGTCCAGTTGGTTCAAAATGGTGTTTTGTCCGTAATGATATGTAATGTTTTGAAGTTCAATTGAATCAGTGAAAGCAAAAGGTACAATAGGTGTGTTTTCCTGTTTGGATTTATTTTTTGGAAGATGAAGATTCTTTAAATGATCGAATACATGGTAGCTCCCTTTCATGTAATTCATGGAAAGGGTGATCTTGTTTAATGAAGGTATAATGCGAATAGCACCGATTGAAAAGACAATTAGAAATTCACCCAGTTCGCCGATATTTTTTCCAAGCAGAACGCCGGTTACAATCAGTACGAAAATTGTTCCGACAGCTGCTGTTTCAATGAGTTTCGGACTGAATAAGTTCAGGACATTGCTATCAATCATGCTTTTTTCGAATTCCTTTGTGACTTGCCGGAATTGCGGTATAAAAAAATGTTCTTTTTGAAAAATCCGGATCTCCAGGGAAGATTCCATGCTTTGAAATGCAACTTTATATTGTTCGGCTCCTTTTTCATCGCGTATTCTGCTGATATTATTCAACCGATGTTTGTAATAGCGGTTGTAAAAGATTAAAAAGGGAAAAGCAAAAACCAGGATTGCACCAACCAATAGCGGGTTGTATATGAAAATAGCAAAGCCGATCAATACCAGGAACAGGAGTTCACTGATGAGATTGAGGTAAGGGATAAAAATGAAAGACACGAATTCATAAGGAATTTGTGTGACATTTCTCAGAAGAACGGCTATGTTCTTTTCATTCAAGATTCCTTGTTCGTTTAAAAGATAGGATTCAAACCGCTCGTTAACAATTTGTGTGGCAAGATGGAATTGTATGTTTGTTTGTTTTTTGTAGACGAGATACAATACAAGGTTCTTCAATATAAAGAATAACAGAAGCAATGCGAATGAAAATAGGATAAATTGCTGTATAGATCCCAGTCCTGTGGATTTATACAGATTCATTACCAGTGAGTTGTGTTCAATTTTCTCAGGGTTCAACAGGATTGAGATAACCGGAAACAGAATAAATAAACCGATGAGTTCCAAAATTCCGGCAACCAGCAGGATCGGAATTAATTTTTTGAGATTTCGGGAAACTTCCCCTGGCAAATCATGTTTAAAATGACTCCGTGTCTTAAAAAGTATATTGTTTTTAAACATTCATATTCCAATTAGCCCAAGTTAAAAGTAGTCGAATTGTTTCTAAAAGTAAGGAAAATTGTGAGGGTGTTTTGTTTAAATGATCAATCGGGGGGAACAAATCAGGTCCGTTTGATAATCTAATTTTAGAATTGTTTCCTGATCCGAAATACCTTCTTTGGTTCTGATATCATAATTCATTCCTGAAAGTTGTTTCAGCATGTTTTCAATATTGCCTTTCTGGGCATTGATGTTTTCAAGACTGTATTCAAAAACAAGAATGGGTCTGAAGGTTTTTAATGTTTCCAAAGCTCCTTCAAGCACTTGTACCTCAAAACCTTCTACATCAATTTTGATGAAATCAATTTTTGTCAATTGATTTTCTGAAACAAATTCGTCCAGAGAGATTACAGATACGGAAATACTGTTGTCAGATTCATCGGTCATACGGAATCCTCCGCTGTTCAAAGGACTATGCTGAGTCATGTGCAGTATTCCTTTTTTACTGCCTAATCCGAGATTATAGGTTTTCACGGAAATAGCTGAATTCAGTGTTTTATTGGTTTCCAGTTTTTTGAATGTTCGCGGATAAGGCTCAAATGCATAAACGACNNCCAATATCAAGAATAACCTCAGAGCCCTCCAGATAATCCAACAGGTAATCACTTGAATCTGATTTGCAATAAAAGTATACAAGCCATTCCTGGTAATCACTTAACTCCAGTTCATAAATGAATTCTCTACGTTTAACTGTTCGCATACTGCCGATTTTGTAATCTGTATTTGAAGGAACAAATTTATAGACCCAATTCGCTGAATGGAATAAGCGGATGAGTACGATTAAGAGCTTCTCCGCAACGTTATTAGTTAGAAGTTTTTTCAGAATCACGACTTTTTAATTGATTTAATATTTTGTTAGGATCGGCCCATTTGTATAGTATGATTAATAGGAAAAAAGGCATAATGGGAGTTTTCAAACGAACAAGTGTTCCGAAAAGCCCGGAGGTTAGCCCAACGAAATAACCCAATATTAAAACGAAAAACAAAGCATACAAATAGAAGGGGTTTTCTTTTAATTCATTGATCCGTATTTGTTTCCAGGTCATCAGGAAACGTATGCATAAATATAAGATCAGTAAATTTTCCAATCCGTTCAGAAACATAAAAACCCCATCCGTTTCCCATATAAAAGGACGGAATAGAGTTGTGGCAATGGCTTCGGGAGCCACAAGTAACAGACTTACTCCTGAAAACTCTTCAATACCTAAATAATAGCGTTTTCCGGTATAGCTTGCATTATTTAGCATGTCTTTCTGAATTACCTCAGCTGTTTGGAATACAGATTCAGCTGAAAATTCTCCAAAGGAACCGGTATAACTAAAATAGTACAGGATACTTCCGATTGCCAGACAAATTCCAATTGTTCGCGTCAAAAATCTGATTACAAATGCCTTGTTTCTGTTAACCTTGAAGATAAGGAGCATCAACAATGGAATAATCGTACAAATTACAAGAAATGGTCTGATAGAGTATAGAATGTAGTACGCCAATAAGAGATTGAGCAGAACTGCTGGCAACGAGTTGTGATCTTTGCGAATAAGTTTGAGAACAGAGATTGTTACGACAAAAATTGCACAAATTGCAATTGTATCTTTGATAAGGCCAGTACACCAAAAACCTACCGATGGAATGAATAAACATGCCAATGCAATATAACTGGTTTTGGTGAGGAGGATTTTGTTCATGTACCGGAAGAATCGCCACGAAATACAGGTGGAAATGACAGAGAAAAACAGATTCAATGTCAGGTAACTTCCAAAGGAGAAGAATGAAAGGAAGTTTGCAAGTTTACAGACAAACCAGGAATTGGGTTCCGAATAGATCCAAACGGGAGGAGCGCCGATTTTCGAAAAATAATTGGGAACATAATCTCTGGGAGGAGTTGAGAAAATTTCGTGCCAGTAAGCAATGGGGTTTTCCCAAAACAATAAATTGAGTTTTTTTGCCCCCTGCCAGTAAAAAACAGTGTCGCCATGTCTTTCATAATATAAAATATATACAAGACCAAAGGCTAAACCCATTAAAATTTTCCAATAAAAATGTCCCAGGAAAAAACGAAATTCTGGATTTTCTTTGTTGTTTGCATGAATTAGATGGGCAATAACAATGAAAATCAAAAGCCATCCTATAAATGAAATGATATCTATGGTGCCAAAAAACTCAAACATAACCTACTGATGATGATAAGGTTCATTTCTCAAAATAGTCATGGCCCGATACACTTGTTCAATGAAAAACAAACGGATCATCTGGTGGGAAAAAGTCATTTGAGACAAGGAGATTTTTCCGTTGGACCGCTGATAAACTGCATCACTGAAACCGTAAGGTCCGCCAACGACAAAGCAGATTTGTTTGCCTCCGCGGTTAAACTGCTCCTGGAGATAAGCAGAAAAATCAAGTGAGCTGTATTCCTTCCCTTTTTCATCCAGTAAAATAAGGGTGTCTGTGGGATTTATTTTTTCCAGGATCAATTCTCCTTCCCGCTGTTTAACCTGATTTTCAGATAAACTCTTAGCTTGTTTGATATCCGGGATTACCTGCAGTTGAAAGGGAATATAATGGCGAAGCCGCTTTAAATATTCCTGTTCTCCTTCTTCCAGGAATTTCTTCCCCGTTTTGCCAATACAAAGTAGTGTTACCTGCATGCGACGAATATACGAAAATTGTAGTTAGTGCCCCATGCGAGTTGAAACGAAGGCCGTTTTTTAAGATATTCATCCGCAGAAAAAAAGATAATCTATGAAAATAGTAGAGAATTAGCGGAATTTCATTTTAGGCATTATATTTGTTGATGCAGGTTCAAATAACAATTGAAATATGGGCTTTATTTTATCACTTATAGCTTCCTTGGTTTTATCTCTCCATACTGTTACGGATGCAAATTTCACGGCTGTGGAACAAGCATTTGGCAGGGAAGATGCAGCTAAAATCGTTTCCTACGGAAAAGACAAGATCCTGCTTCAAATTCAGGGAAGAGAAGGGGTTTATGCTCAATCACAGGCCACTCAATTGTTGAAAGATTTCTTCAACCG
>DJFP01000300.1:860-6543 GCA_002432565.1 Flavobacteriales bacterium UBA5869 | reverse complement strand
ATTAATTCCGAGTTGAAGATCGAATCACTCTCTATCGAGTAATTCAAAATGCATGGAAAATTCAAAAGAGCGTTTTTGAATTCGTCATTTTGCATTTTGAATTAACTTTGTTCCATGTTTGACGAGATTATAAAAAACGCCCTCCAGGAAGATTTGGGTGACGGTGACCATTCCTCTTTAGCGTGTATTCCTTCCAATGCTTCGGGAATTGCAAAATTATTGGTGAAAGATAGCGGGATTCTTGCCGGAGTGGAAGTAGCCAAAAAAGTATGCGAATTGGTAGATCCAAACCTTGTTTTTGAAGAACTTTTAGCTGACGGAACTCCCGTAAAGCCCGGAGATGTTGCTTTTTATTTGAAAGGGAGTGCCCGTTCCATATTAGCGGCTGAACGTACTTTGTTGAACTTTATGCAGCGCATGTCTGGAATTGCTACTCAGACAAAGAGCTATGTGAATTTATTGGAAGGTACTCAAACCAGGTTGCTTGATACGCGAAAAACAACTCCCGGAGTTCGCTACATGGAAAAATGGGCTGTGCGTATCGGGGGTGGAATGAACCACCGTTTTGCGCTGTATGATATGATTATGTTGAAAGACAATCATGTGGATTTTGCGGGTGGAATCAAAGAAGCGATCCTTCGAACGCGGGAATACCTGAAAAGTACCGGAAAATCCCTGAAAGTTGAAATTGAGGTACGTAATATTGCGGAATTGCATCAGGTACTTGAAACGGGAATGGTTGACCGTATCATGCTGGATAATTTTACTCCCGAACTGCTCAAAGAAGCCATTGAGATCATTGATAAGCGCTATGAAACAGAAGCTTCCGGTGGAATCACCCGGCAAACGATTCGTGCTTTTGCGGAAACAGGGGTTGATTTTATATCCGTTGGTGCATTAACACACAGTTTTGACAGTCTGGATATGAGCCTGAAGGCAAGTTTTTAATCCAGGTCTATCAGCATCATACAGATATCATCCAATTGTTCTTCCGATCCCATCCATCTGAATAAGCTTTGTTCGATTTGCTTCAGGTGATTTTGCGGATTTGCATCGTATTGGTCCAGGACAAGCTTTTTTAATCCCGGTGTTTTCAGTTTTTTACCGGTCCTTTCACCGAACTGGTCGATACATCCGTCGGAGAATAGTAAGATGCGCTGATTCTTTTCGTAACTCATTTCATGGAGCTCAAAAGCCAGACTGGATTCTGATTTTCCAACGGGTCTTTTTGTTGGATTAAGAACCTTTATTTCGTCGGAATTTAAGAGCCACAGCGGATTATTGGCCCCACAGAATCGCAATATCTGTTTTTCAGCATTGTAGCAGACTACTGAAATGTCCATACCATCTGATAATTCCATTCCATCTGTTGTCAATAAGTAATTTTTCAGGTAGGAACTTACACGGGTTAACAGGTCTGCAGGATCAGCAATTTCCAGTAAGCGGCTGGACTCATTGAGAGCGTTCATGCACAAGACACTCATCATTGCTCCGGGAACTCCATGTCCGGTACAGTCAGCAACAGCGGCAAATTTCCAAACCTCGTCCCCGATGCGGATTCGTTTAACCCAATAGAAATCACCGGCTACAATGTCTTTCGGATAATAGAAAACTTTTAAATGGGGGATCAGGTTCGTATAATAGGAGTTGCTTGGAAGCAAAGCATTTTGGATGCGTTTTGCGTATTGGATACTGCTGGTGATCTCTGCATTTTTCTGTTCCAGCTCATTGCGCTGCTCAATAACTTCCTTCGTTCTCAATTCCACTTCCGCTTCCAATTGGATATTCAGGTTTTCTTTAAGTTCATTGGCTTCTGCCAGTACAGAGATAGATGCATCGTTCATGATCTTAAATCGCTGCAGGATCCCGAATGTTAAAATGATCATTTCTACCGCAAACCCGATCTGTAAGCCGTTGTCTGCCAGGAAACTGTTCGGGATCACTCCGAAATTCCGCAGCACAAATGCAAAAACAGAAATCTGCAGAATGGAAAATGCGATTAAATAGGATTTGGCAGTGCGGGAACCTGTTCTCAGCGTAACGATCAATGGGTAAATAATGAACAAGTTCAGAATGAGCGTCATTGCGTTGACGGTAACAGCTGAAATATTCATGAATGTCGTTCCCGGAATAAGACTGATTACTACATTGATCAGTAATACTGTCTGGATGAACCGTACAATGGGTTTGATCTTGGGAGTATTGATCTGTAGTTCCAGGTAGCGATAGGTGAAATTCAGGAAGAAAAGAACTCCCAGTGATGCAAAGAAGGGATTGGCCCTGTTTGAAATAAAGTATTGATCTGTCCAGAGCCAGGTTGTACCGAATCCAAGTAAAGACATCTGGAGCAAGGTAAAAGAAGCTCCGTATAATGTGTAAATGTAGGCGATCCGCTGTCGAAACAGGATACCGATTGCAAGGTTGAGGATAATGATAAAGATCATTACCCCGAAAAGCAGCCCGTAGAATACCTGTTTGTTTCCGTGCTTTACCTGAATGTAAGAACCTTTTTCAAGTGAACTTTGAAAGTAAAACTGTTCTCCGCCATTGTTCACCCGGAATAAGAAACCATTCGTGCTGTGAGGATCAAGGCGGAGCGGAAAGATCAATTCACGGTTTCCGTTGTAGCGCCATGCAAACGGACGTTGGTCGCCTCCCTTCGCAATCGGAACGAATGTATTGTTTCCTATCCGTTTATATACATCTACTTCATCGATGATGGGATTGCTCAATTTGAGCATGCGGATAAGCCGGGAATCCGAAATATTTTTCGTCTCGAAATAGAACCAGACATCTTTCGTTTCAAATCCCAGGTTCACCATCCGGGAATTGATCGGTTTGAATGCTTTTAAATGAGGTTTTATTTCCTGAAGAGTGGATTCCCTGGAAGAGGCAACATAGTATTTCAACTGATCTTCTTCCAGTTTCAGGAAATCATCGTGCTGGGTGATGGAAACCTGGGAGTTCGAGATAAAATGAACAACAGAGAGAAGAAATACAAGGAGATAATTTTTCACGATGCCGGTTTAGTGCAATGTTTCAGTAAATCAAATACGCAAATAGCAATGGATTGGTTTTTGCTAAATTAAAAATATTTTGAATAGTTGTCAGCCGCTAATTAGTTGTCTAACAAGTCGTCTTCTTCATCCTTGTCTTTTCGGAAAGGGTTGACGAAAAAAGAAAATCCTGTGATGGCAAAACCCGCAATTAAAATATAGGTAAAATACCTTAAATGAAGTGTTTGGAATACGAACCCAATAAAGATGACCAATGATCCGATCCAGAATAAAATGTTAAAATCTTCCCATTTATCTTCCGGGATAAAACGGAATTGGATCAGGCTTAAAAGCAGTCCGGTCCCTCCGAAAACATAGAATCCGATTCGGATTGCACTGGAAATTCCAAAAGTATTCTGAGTGTAAAGTAAGATAGCACATGCCATTCCGAGGACATAACAGACGTTTGAAATGGCTTTTAATTGTTTGGCTATCATATTTTCTACAATTCAGAAGTTTCGTAAAAGGTACAAATATCTTCGCAAAAAGCTTCCAACCTGTCGTGAGTTCCTTCGGAAAGGAGAATTTTCTGGCATTTAGGAAGGCTCTCCGAGATTCTTCTGATAGCCTGCAGGATCAGCGGGTCTTTACAAAGTGTTTCCAGCTGGTCAATAATTACAAGGCTTAACTGGTTTATGTGTATGCCGTTTTGATTGTACAATTCAAGGATCCGTTTCGGGTTTCCAATGATGATTTCCGCTCCTTCAAAAATGGCATTGCGCTGCTCGATAATTTTTCCTTTATCATCTGCAATTTCGATGGTAACATCGGTCCGTTTCATTAATTGCTGAAACGATTTTACTTTTTCGCGAGCACTTTCCCAAGAAGGAGTGAACCATAAAACGCGCGGGGAACCTTCCAGCATTTCGGGAGCTCGTATGAATGAAATAAAATGAAGTCCGTCGATTAATTCCTGGTCAATGGAAGTGAAGATTAACTGGTTTTTTCCCTGTTTGGAAAGTTTGATCAATTTTTCCTGCTTATCAGTGTAGTGCTCACGGCCAAGTTCTGCAAGTGTATTTTCCAGCCGATTGTTTAATTCTTCAAACTTCATACTGCAAAATAAGGTAAATTATTTTGTTTTCGGACGGCTGAGGGTAAAGACGCCGTTGTTTATTTTATAATCCCAGCCGGTAAGTGTTTTGAATAATTGTACATACCGAAGGAACAGGATTGATCTTCTATTGGATAAATGATCATTTTCTGAGACCGGAACAAATTCGATACTCTGACAATAGGGCGTTTGTTCGATAAAATCAAGTAGGATAGAAACGACTGTCGCCATAACCCGGTAAACATCCCCTGTATTCATAGTTTGATACTCGTCCTGATCATGGTTCTTAATACTTAGATCGACAATGTAGTTCGTGATCCGGTTATTCTTCTGAACGAATTGTACACTGTAATCATCTCCATGTGAGTTGACGAAACTGTATTCACGTATTCCAATGAAAGCAGGTCTTTGAAAAGGATAAGGAGTAGCAAATGTAACACGGGTGTTCATATGGTGAAAGTAGTAAATTCCGGTCGAACGGTATTCCGGCCGGACATAAAAAAANNGCGTTAAGAATGTAGCATCCTTTTGCAACGTTCATTGGAATATTTACTGTTTGAACTCCGGAAGAAGCAGGAACCTCAGTAGTAGAGATAATTGCACCTTTTAAATCCATTACAATTAGTTTCATTCCGTTTGCAGCGGTAGGCACTTCAACAGCCAAATCAGAACCTGTAGCAACAGGGTTTGGAGCAATTGAAATTGTAGATAACACACCATTGTCTTCAATTCCTAATGTTCCGGAAACATTGAAGTTATCGAAATAGAAGTTGGAAGAGAAATCCGATGCAGTAAATTCAATTTTGAATTTGATTTTGTTATCCGCAGCTGTCGGAGTGTGAGTAAAGCTAACTGTTTTCCACTGAAGATCGTTGTTTGGAGTATAGTCCGTATTTCCAACATATCCGGCAGTAACTAAAGCAGCACCTGTAAGAGAAGTTTTTTGAACCCATGTTTTACCACAGTCTCTTGAGTAATAAACTATTAATTTCTCAGTAATATCAGTCGTTGCAGTAGCTTTTGTACCGTAAGCGTAATCAAATGAGATATTAACGTTTGAAGTACTTCTTAGGTCCAAAGCCGGAGTGATCAAATAATCCTTAGAGTTTGCAAGACGGTCATAGTAATACCAGTCATCAGTAAACATTTGAGCATTTGATACATCTTTCCAGTTATTTAATTTAAAACAAGCAGAGTTTTGTCTTCCCCCTGAAGTAACTCGTTGGAAAGAAGCGTCATTGTTTTCAGGGTTCAAAGAGATCCAGAAGTTTGCATTCTGGTTAAAATCTTCTGTTCTTGGTCCTGTGTATTCAGCCCAATCTCCCTGGATGTAAACCATATGGTTGATTGTTTTTGTGTCTGAACCTACACTGTTCGAAACAGTTAAGGTAACATCATACCATCCCGGTGCAGCATAAGTCACCGTAGGGTTTTGACTTGTTGAAGTAGACGGTGTTGCTCCCGGGAAGCTCCATGCCCAAGATGTTACACCGGCTTTCCATGAAGCATCTTTGAAAGCAATCGGGTCGTTTACACAAGCAGACATCACATTTGCGTTTGCTCCTGTGTTACT
>DJFP01000300.1:0-810 GCA_002432565.1 Flavobacteriales bacterium UBA5869 | reverse complement strand
TTATTCATGAAATCTGCCTGTCCTTTTGTAAACATCACCGAACAGTAAGAATAATCCATGTAGTTTTGAGCATTGTCTACCGGATCAAAAGCTCCCCAGTATGAATCAAGTGTTTGTGTATCGTCACATGAGTTCATAGAAAGGTTACAAGAAGTCATACCGATACAGTTAGGAGTATCTTTGATTCCGTCGTCCTGCCCACAGCTAGCTGAGCTTCCAGGATCGTTATCATTCCCCCATGTATGAGCCAATCCTAACCAGTGACCGATCTCGTGAGTCAAAGCTCTTGAGCGTCCAGGAGAACCTGTACCGATACTTCCTACATAGTCGTGAAGGATGATGATACCATCTCTGAAGAAACCTGTTCCGGTAACACCTGTTGGATAGTAAGCATAACCTGCAACTCCTGCAGATCCGATTGTTTTTGTTAACCAAACATTCAGGTATTTGTCTCTGTCCCACTGACTTAATTTGGAATAGTCATCCCCCTGGTTTGTGTTGTGGTTGTAAATATGCTCAATACCGTTCGTACAATTTCCCCAAGGGTCTAAAGTAGCTAAACGGAACTCAATGTAAGCATCCCCGATAATTGTATCGAACGGAGCTATCACAATATTCGTGTCAGCATTCATTTTAAGGAAATCCTCATTCAGAATGGTCATTTGATCCTGAATTTGTTGATCTGTTACGTTTTCTACACCATATTCGTGAACAATATGGAAAACAATAGGAATTACACGTACTGTCGTAGATTTTCCGTTAATAACCCGGTTTTCTTTATACCGATTTAGAAGTTTTTTGTAATCTTCC
>DJFP01000281.1 GCA_002432565.1 Flavobacteriales bacterium UBA5869 | reverse complement strand
ACTGCTTGTAATTCAGGAGCAAAGCCAGAAGAGACAAAAGAAGCAAAAGTCGAAACAAAACGGATCGTTTCTTTAAGCGGTTCAATAACAGAAATCATCTACGCAGTGGGTTCCCAAAAGGAACTCATTGGCGTGGATGTGACAAGCACTTATCCGGCGGCGGCTGAAAAGCTAACGAATTTAGGACATGTCCGCAAATTGGCTGTTGAAAGTTTGCTGGCATTGAATCCGACACATGTAGTAATGTTGGAAGATGAGGTTTCCCCTGATTTGAAATCGAAATTGAAGCAGGCAAAAATCGAATTGGTAACATTCAAACACCCGAACAGCGTGGAAGATGCAAAGTCTTTGGTAAAAGAGGTTGCCCAATGGCTGGGAAAAGCAGAAGCTTCCGAAACAGTTGTTGCTAAGATCGATACAGATATCCAAAAGTTGGAAAAGCTTGACAAAAAGCCGAAAGTATTGTTTGTGTACGCTAGAGGTGCGGGAACTTTGATGGTTGCCGGAGAAAATACACCGCTTGAAAAAATGATCGTTTTGGCCGGAGGAGAAAATGCGGGGAAAGGATTCACTGATTTCAAACCTCTGACCAGCGAATCTGTGATTGCTGCAAATCCGGATGTGATTTTGATGTTTACTTCGGGAGCTCAAAGTTTGGGACCTAACGGAATTTTCAATGTTCCGGGAGTGAGTGCAACAAATGCAGGTAAGAATAAAGCTCTGATCCAGATGGATGGCCAGCTATTAAGCGGGTTTGGTCCACGTGTAGCTGAAGCTTTGACGGAGTTGAATAAAGAGTTTAAAAAGGTTAAATAAAGTTCAAAAGGTGACTGAGCGGAGTCGAAGTGACCTTTTGGAACAAAAAGTATATGTCAAGACAAGGGATAATAGGTCTTTCATTAGTGGTTTTACTGATAGTTTGCTTTGTGGTAAACCTGTCAGTAGGGAATGTGCATGTCCCGATTTCCCATGTCTTTGGCAGTTTGATTGAAAAGATTGGATTTAAAACTGATCTCAAAATAACGGATATCGAATACCAGGTGGTTTACAATATTCGTTTTCCAAGAGCTGTCTACTCGTGTTTAATAGGTGCGGGATTAGCAGTTTCGGGAGCAGCATTGCAGGGAATTTTCAGAAACCCTTTGGTCGATTCCGCCTTAATCGGAATCTCAACGGGTGCCTCTCTATTTGCATCACTATTCATTTTGTTCAATGGATTAGTCCCTTGGTTGATTATTTTCAACGAGGGACTTTCCCTTTCTATGGTAGCCTTCCTGGGAGCGTCAATCGTGGCGTTTATCGTTTACCGTTTGTCATTGAGTAACGGAGAAATCAACTCGCTGACCTTAATCCTTGCTGGAATTGCCCTGAATGCTTTAACAGCAGCATTAACCGGATTGTTGACTTTCTTCGCAACAGATGATGAATTGCGCGATCTGACTTTCTGGACACTCGGAAGCCTGGGGTCTGCAAACAATGATTCAGTTTGGTTATTGGTAATATTCACCCTGATTCCGATGACTGTTATTTTCTTCCAGGCCAAAAGCTTAAATGTACTCGCTTTGGGCGAAAGCAATGCGCAATACATGGGCTATAAAGTGAAAACCATCAAATTACTGGTAATTATCTGTTCGACCTGTATGGTTGGTGCTGCGGTTTCAATGGCCGGAGTAATCGGTTTTATAGGTTTGGTCGTTCCGCATATAATCCGAATTGTAGCAGGACCGAATCACAAATCATTGCTGCCTTTAAGCGCTTTTTTCGGAGCGATTCTGCTTTCAGCGGCAGATATGATCTCACGAACGATCCTTCCTCCGACAGAAGTACCGATCGGAATTATTACTGCATTAATGGGAACCCCGGTTTTCGTTGCAATCATTTTTAAGCACAAACGCAAATTCTCGGTGTGATAGAAGCAAAAAACATAGCGTTTGAAGTTAAAGGAAAACAAATCCTGAAGCCGGTCAATTTTAGAACCGACCAGGAAGAGTTTATCGTAATTCTGGGTCCGAACGGAGCAGGGAAAAGCACCCTGGTGAAGTTGCTTTCCAACGGATTGCGGCCAAGCTCGGGAAGTGTTTCTTATTACGGAAAAGAAGGGAAAGAATGGACGTTGGATCATTTGGCAAAGTACAGGGCATACATGCACCAGGAAAGTATGATAGCTTCCAGCTTTACTGTTCGTGAGGTGTTGGAAATGGCACGGTACCGTTATCGGGAAACAAAAGGGCTGTTCAATCAAATGGTCATCGAAAAGATTGTCGACGAATTGAATTTACATGCACTTTTAGATCAGGAATTCAACTTCCTTTCAGGTGGAGAAAAACAACGGGTCCAGTTTGGAAGAGTAATGCTGCAATTGGAGGGCGGGGGAGAAATTCAGCCGATTAAGTATTTGTTCCTGGATGAACCCTTGAATAACCTGGATGTGCGCTACCAGATCGAATTACTGAAACATGCACGAAAGTTTGTAAACGATAAGCGCGGAAGTGTAATCGTTGTCATGCACGACATCAATTTGTGCTACCAGTATGCAGACCGCGTACTGCTGATGCAAAAAGGAAAAGTGATTATGGACGGAACGGTTCAGGAAGTAATGAGTCCGGGTTTACTAAGTGAAACTTATCAAATAGAATTAGAACAGATCCAGTCACTTGACGGAGAAGTGTTTTTCAGGCATGTCTCTTATTCTTCCAATTTATTGGATCAATCAATTTAAAATAATAAACAACAATGGAAACAACTTTAGCATTAAAAGAAGCTTTCGAACAATTGAAAGAAAGCGAACCGAAATTAAGAATCAGGGAATATGCGAAGCGCTTGAATGCTTCAGAGGCAGAACTGGTTGCTTTGGGTGTCGGAACAACTGCAGTTCGTTTGCGCCCGGAATTTGTAGCAATTTTAGGGGAGATCGAATCTCTTGGTTTTGTGATGGCTTTAACCAGAAATGACGATGTGGTTCACGAGCGTAAAGGAATTTACGAGAACTTCAGCACCACTCCGCACGCATCCCTTTTTGTTGGAAAAGATATCGATTTGCGTATTTTTCCAAGTTCATGGGCATATGCATTTGCGGTAACGGAAGGTGATGAGAAACCTCGCCACAGTTTGCAGTTCTTCACAACAGACGGAGTCGCTACACATAAAATCTACATGGAATCCAAAAGCAACATGGATGCTTACGAAACCCTGGTTGCAAAATACAAAGATGAGAACCAGTCTTCTGAATTGGAAATCGGAGCTTTATTGCCTTTGGAATCACCTGAATTACCCGATAGTGAAATCGACGTGAAAGCATTCCGGGAAGGATGGGTTAACTTAAAAGATACACACGAATTCTTCGGTTTGTTGAGAAAACACAAGTTGACAAGAACACAGGCTTTGCGCTTTGCTCCGGACGAGACTTATGCAAAAAAGACCGACAATAAAGCGTTGCGCAGAGCTTTGGAAGCAGCTGCTAAAGAACAGGTTTCGATCATGGTATTCGTTGGAAATGCCGGAATGATCCAAATTCATACGGGAGAAGTGAAAAACATCGTGGAGCATGGTCCGTGGATCAATGTATTGGACCCGATGTTCAACCTGCATGCAAAAGAAGATGCAATCGTAGAATCATGGATTGTACGCAAACCAACAGAAGACGGAATTGTAACTTCATTGGAGTTGTTCAATGCTAAGAAAGAATTGGTGTGTACGCTTTTCGGAGCGCGTAAACCGGGAGTTCCTGAGTTGGAATCGTGGAGAAAATTGATCGCAGAATTGTAAATCATGAATCCAAAAGCGTATTTGCTTATTAGTTTGATGACTATCCTGGGCGGCTATACAGTTGCTCAGGATACGTTGTATATCAAAGATGAAGCGGGGACAGCTGTGCCGTTTGCACAAATTGCGATCAGGGACCTGGCCGCGAAGAAAATAAATTATGTTCAGACCAATGAACAAGGCATTTTGATCATCCCGGATGAACTTTACATGACGGAGAAACTGATCGTAAAAATCAGCACGGACGGTTTTCATGAGCAAACCGATACCATTTCCAAAGGAAAAAACCAGCGTGTTCAGTTGAGAACGAATGCCAAAGATATCGGTGAAGTAGTAATCACCGGGCAGTTGGGTGCAGGTTCTGTTACCAATTCTACAAATAAAGTAAAACTGATCGACCGCGCAACCATTGAAGCAAAAGGAGCTGTGAATCTGCGCGATCTGCTGCAAAATGAATTAAACATCCGCGTCAGCCAGGACCAAATCCTGGGAAGCGGCATGTCCATGCTTGGAATAAGCGGGGAGGGAGTAAAGATTTTAATTGACGGTGTGCCGGTTATCGGCCGCCAAAACGGAAACATTGATCTGAGCCAGATCAATTTGTCCAACATCGAACGGGTGGAAATCGTTGAAGGACCGCTCAGTACCAACTATGGAAGCAATGCCATGGC
>DJFP01000162.1:21882-24345 GCA_002432565.1 Flavobacteriales bacterium UBA5869 | reverse complement strand
TGTTTTAATCCGCTTCCGTTGATCTGAAAACCCTCTTTTTGAGGCAGACTGAATCGCTGTACCCGGCTTTGAAGTTTCAGGAGTCTATTCATAATTCAGCTGATTCAGTTGTTTCCTCTTCTTCGACGATTTCGGCATCTTCGTAGGCATTCCGGGTTTGGCTGCTTCTTCCGTTATCCGGACTTGATTCGGCCAATGATTCCATATACTCAAAATCTTCGGCCAATTCCATACCATCCAGAGTCATAGCAGCTTCAGTTACGACTTCTTCCAATTTTTGTTTTTTAGCCGTATTCTCATTCAACAAGTCGGCATCTGCACGATCAAAAATTTCTTCCAGGTGTACTTCACCTAATTGGAATGTTTGAAGACGGTTCATGTCAAGCGCCAATTGTTCGAAAATAGCTTCGTCTTTCACCATTTTTTCTTCAACCTGCTGCGAAGCATTTTCAGCTGCCGGCTTGGCTTTCTCTTCTTTTAGATAGTTTTCATCAGCATATTCGGATAATTGCGCCAGGCTTTTCTTGCCTGAGAGCACGGCTTGTAAATCACGCGCAAACTGATCGTTGAATTCTTCGTCCTCGTCGGCTGAGTTATTTCCTGAATGCGAGTCTTCATTTTCGAATAAATGGTCATCAACCTGGAAAACATCTGAGAATGGATTGTTTCGATCTTCCGGTTCTTCTTTTGAGTTATTTGAATAATGAATGTCATCATCATGATCGTCATCATAGGCTTTGGCAGTCGCATAGTTCTCTTCATCCGAACCATCGTAATCATAAGCTTTTGCCATCACCATTTCTTCCTGGTCTTCACCGGAATCCTCAAAATAGACAGGATCATTTTGGTCGTCATCTTCATCTGCTTCAAATGCCTGATGCGTATAATCGAAAGCATGAGATTGGATGCTCATTCCATGATGATAGGACCGCTGGCTTTGCTCCTGGTCATTTTCGGTTACAATTAAGCCATCTTTAAACATCAATTTTATTGGTTTTTTATGATCATAATGGGCTTTTGAAGCTCTTTTATGCATTAATTTCTTAAATTCAGGTACCATAATTTTTTTGTTTTTTTATACCAGCTCATCTGGGTTTAGCAGTAACATTGAGGTTAAAAACCGTATGTTCATCCAGTTGAACAATCAACTGATTATCCTTTTTCGATGGTAATTCGGCCAATTCCAACACGATTTGATCTGCGCCGGCTTGAATAACTCTTGCTTCCTTGCTATTTAACAATGCTTTGAGCTGATCCGAATTTTTAATGACGAGATTTTCCCCTTTGATTGCCAGGACATTTTTTCCCTGAACAGTTGCCAATTGAGCGGCAAATACTTTGGGAGGGTTCTGTCCCCGTTGAGCTTTATTAATTAAACCTGCTAATTTTTTAAAATCAATAGTGTTTCCGGTTCCTTCATTCGAAGCTCCGGGTTTGCTCACCTTGATATTTTGATTTTGGATTTTTTCGACCTCTTTGGCTGATCTTATTCCCATTCTGTTCAATTGAAGTTTCGTTTCCGGATCGATCTCTTCGATTTCATCCAGAGCAATATCGTCTGCTTCAATGGGTTTTTTAGCTGTTTCACGAATCTGACGATCTGTTATTGAACCCAACGACAGACTGATTTTAGACGAACCTGATTCCCCCGAACCGGCTGTGACAAAGCGAACGTCTTTTCCATTGTATTCCGGAAATACATGCAGTTCCATTGAAACATCCTTTACGGCATAGGTCAGCGGACTGCTCAATCCCTTGATGGAAAGCGTTTCACGAGCTTTATCGAGCTCGTAAACCAGAGAATCGATAAAATCCTCTAATTGCCAGGATTTATTATTCTTGTTCGCCATTGAGATCTTCTAGTCTTACAATCGTTAATTTCAAATTCTGTATCGTCGGCATAAAACTCGTTTCAATATGTTGAGTCGGAGGAGCCGAACCTAGCGTAATTGTGTTGTCATCATTCACCAAAACATCTATTTCCAAAGGAAGATCAACCAAAATCCTGTCAACCTTCAATGCTTCCCAAAAATCAGATTCCGGGGCAGCATGAGTAATGGCCGACAGGGATTCTATCAGTACCGAAAAGGGTTGAAGCTTTTCGTCAATCTGGTCATATATCTTATCCGTTGTTTTCAACCTTTTTTGATGAAATTTTGTAATCGATATCTACAGGAGTTGCGGTCACTTTTTTGTCAAAAATCACCTTCAATCCATCCAGTAATACGGTAGCGTCCTCTGCGCTGAATGCGCCGGAAAAAGACTGCGATGCCGGGAATAATGTTTGCTCTTTCATAGTTACTAATTAGAGGTTACACCTATAAAATGTGCTGAGGCTACAGCGGGGAAGTAAACCATTTCTTCCACCGTGTTTTCAATATTTCCATACTGATTTACAGCTCCCTGTTTTTGCAGGTAAACCTCTGTTGCCTGAACTTCCGGATATACCCAAAGTGCAGCCAT
>DJFP01000162.1:20496-21864 GCA_002432565.1 Flavobacteriales bacterium UBA5869 | reverse complement strand
ATTGAAAATGAACCGATCGCTGGAAGCAACTGATTCAGTACGGAAGGACTAAGTATCAATCCGGATTTCATTTTACCTTCCATTTTTCGGGGTCTTGCGGGAGACATCAGCTCAATGGTTTCCATTTGGGCATTTCTGGTCCTTCCATGTTCCAACGCAAAATAATACTTGCATTCAAACTCATAACGCACTACGTCTTCTGTAAAATCAGACTGCCATACTTTATGCCAAAACGCCCGGTATTTATTGATGTCATTCAGAGGAACAGCTTCTTTGGATGCTCCGATTCTATCATAGAAATATCCCGAAGAAACCATGATCGGAAGATCCATGGAAGTTCCCAGTTTTTCACCGTTCTTCCCGCGCCAAAGTACTGCAATGTATACCTTGTATAGTTCACCCGGGATTAAATCATCCGCCAAATGAGCCGGTATTTCAGGTACAACAGACAAGACTCCCAGGTTTGATCCGTTATGCTCTAAACGGTGCTGGATCAGTGTCTCGCCGCTTTCCCGTCTTACGATCAATTGAACCATTCCTTTAGGAATATCTTTCGGTGCGTTGATCTTTAAAGGAAATCCCATAGCCCTGCCATATGAAAAGCAAAAACACGACTGATTTTTAAAGGGCAGGGGAGTTAATCCTTCAATTTTCAAGCTGGATAATGTGCTGGTTTTGAATTTAACAGAAGGAAAAGGATACGTTTTTACTCCCATTTGGTTCAAAAGCCCCTGTACATCTTTATCTTCGACACCAGGATTGAATTTTGCCATTGCATCCAGCTCATCTTTGTTAATCTGTGCGCCGATTTGCCCCAGTTTCTGCAGTCCGTCTGTAATGGTAGAGATCAGGGTTGTAATGGTCATCGGATCCATCATGGCGTGACTCGTATTTGAGGCACTCATTTGGTTTAAAAGCCCCTGTACGTCAGGATCGACAACTCCCGGATTGAATTTTGCCATCGCGTCCAGTTCGTCTTTGTTGATCTGTGCACCAATGGTTCCCAATTTTTGTAATCCGTCGGTAATGGCAGAAATAAGGGTCATAATTGTCATCGGGTCCATCATGGCTCCCGACCATTTATTTGACCGGGCATAACTTTTACCTTCACTTTTGGTTTCCTGGCCGGACGGAGTCAGTAATCCTTTCAGCAAATCCAACACCTTTTGCAGTTGTTCGGGATCGCTGATCAGTTTTAATAGTTGGTCCTGCATACCGGTTTTCCCTCCGCCTTTTTGATCCGGTTTCGATTTTCCACCTAGTAAGCCTCCAATCATAGGAAGTGCTTTGGGTAAAAACTCCATCAATTTGTCCAAAAACAACGCATTCGAAACGGGCTTTTCTTTGTATTGAAAAGCAACACTTCCA
>DJFP01000162.1:0-20484 GCA_002432565.1 Flavobacteriales bacterium UBA5869 | reverse complement strand
TGAAATAGCGATTCCATTCTCATCTTTGTCTTTGTATGAATACAACTGCACATAGGCATGTTCACGAGTAATTAAATTTGCAGGAATCTCGAAGTGTATTCTACCGAAAGATGAATCCGGAATAGGTCCGTACAGCGGACTTGCGAACTTTTGATCCTTCATGAAAGGAACACCATAACGGCTGAATGTCTCGGCACCGCCAACAATGATCCGGAAATAACGGTTCTTACCAATATTCCCGGAAAACTGCTGATTGTTCCCGGAATTAACATCGTATTTTAAGATAGCAAGTGCCATAATAATCGATTATTTTCCTGTTCCGTTTGGTCCTCCTGCAGGATTTGAACGATTCGGATTAGTAGCTATTTCAGTATCACTCTCAATTTTGTAGAGATCCACAAACTTATCCAGCTTGAAATAATCTGTTGAAAACTGGAGTTCTACGTTTCCCGTTAACTTTGCTGCCAATTCATCATTCATGGAACTTTTTGCAGACGAAACGCTCACGGATGTTGATTGTCTGGAGTTGCTGGTACCACCGGAAGGGCCGCCAAATATGGACCCGATTAATCCTCCGCTTGCTTTGACGTGGCTTCCTCCGGATGAACTGTTCTTGTTCATGGCTTTGTCCTGGAATGCAGCATCTGTTTTGGATTTGAAGTCGAATACAACACCTGCTTTAATCGTTCCTTTATCGATAACCATCCGTGTAACTCCGGCTAAAACAATTTGTTGAAGTGTTTTTCTGTGCTCTTTTGCCATTCTAAGCTTGGCGTCCATAATGGCAGCTTTGACTTCATTGTCCTCCATATCTACAGGTTCGCCTTCCTTGCTCGTCAATTTGGCACCCTCATCGTCAAAGGATAAATTAAAATTGTCATTGGAGTTTGCTAATTCGCCGAAAGCGTCTTCATCACTCACTTGTTTAACAAATTGAGCTACCGACTTGGATGCTTCTTTCATCAAACGGATGTAACTTTCGGTTTGTTCCTTCATTACGGCCATATTTGCGTCAAACACACCCTTCACAAGGTCCTTTACGAATAACGGAAAATCGACCGTATCAACCAACTCGTCAAAAGCTTCAACACCTCTTCCGATTTCATGTTTATGTCGACTGTCTTTGATCAGGTCACTGGCTCTGTCTGCCGTTTGAGATCCTCTCAATTTATCAATAAACCCATTGGCCTGCTGTTCAGTCAACCGTTTGGCATTGGCCAGTACCATGTCTTTGTACATGGACATTTGATCAGGTCTGGACATCACTTGAAATGCACTGCTCCTACTAAGGACTTCTTTTGCTTCGGAGCGCGCAAGATTTTTTATTTCTTCAGGAGTTAACTCTGGCATAATTGAATATTTTAAGTTTAATACTTGAACAAATCATAGATTGGTGTGATAACCATTAATTATCCCAATCTTCAAATTCTTCTTCAACTGCTGCCAATTCACCTCTTGTGATTCCGCTGTTACCTGTCGTGCTTCCTTCCTGGCTCAGGGCAATGATGTATGACTCAGCCGATTGAATGAAACCGATAAACTGGTTGTTGTCGAATGCTGCATCGCTGAAATTGGAAACATACTGGAATAATTTGTAGCCCTCAACTGCTGCAGTTTTGTACGCCGTAATGTTCGGTGCGGAACCGTAAGTTTCTTTGTGTAATACATCAATAACAGACCAAACGTTCTTACTTCTTCCCGGAGCAATTTGATTGATAATTCCATCGTCTGCCAGAATTTCCATGGCGTCTTGCAAATGGTTGTACATTTCAGTAGCCTGAACATGAGCCATTCCCGTAAAGAACGATGTCAGGTTGTATTGAATTTCACGGATCAACTGTGTTATAGGCAAACGAGAAACAAAATCACGATTATTGGATGTTTCCGTTTTAGTAATGTATTCCACAATCTGATGCATTAATTCAGACCACAAGCGTGAGAACGATTCATTGACAATTGTTCCCTCCAATAAATTGGCATCACTCAAATTAAGTACGCGCTTGAACAACATGCTTCGTTCGTCGTTATTCGCTCTTTCTTCAAGCAGCTTGTAGAAACGGTACAATTTTCCTTCGGTCGCAGGGTCAGAAACATATACGTTACCACGGGCCCACTTCAATATCAGGGCTTCTGCCAGGTTAAAACACTGAAGCTGCTCCCCAAGTACATAAGTATAGTACAGTGCACCGGCACCTAAAATATTTCTGGGAACAATTCCTTGTTTTGCAGAACTTTCAAAAAGGTCCACGGAAAAATCCCAGGTATTCTGACTTCCCTTAATGCGATACAGATCAATAGGATCCACACCTCCGCTTTCTACACGCAATGCATAATCCAATGCCAATGCAAAATATTCATCAAATGAATGGTTCGTAACGGCAGCATCCAATCCGGCGATCGTTTGTGGAATAGACAATTTCATCGAGCTCATATAATCAACCATCGCATTGATTATCTTGTCGTTGAATTGATTCGGATCAACATCTCCCGAATTGGTAATGTACTGGCGCACAAAATAATTGATTGGCCCTAATTCTTTTACCTTGTAGTAAATGGCAACGATAATGTCCGCTGATTCACCGTTTGAAATCGGTACGTTAGACTGCATTACCACGCTCAGCATCATTTCAGTAATCTGATCAGCTAAATCAGTATCTGCCGGCAAACTGATTCCTCTTAAAGTCAATACTTCATCAATCAGTTCTCTGTAGAAATCCTGAACCAGTTTCTGCAGACTGCGCATACAAGCCTGGTAGATTCCGTTTACATCCGTGTTATTTACATTTTCTACAAAAAATGCATAATCCAAACAGGTAGCGTATAAAGCTGGAACAGAAATGATTTTTCGTTCAACCGCCGATAAATTAGCGTTATTAATTAAGCTGTTTACCTGATTGATAACGCCTGTTAATCCATTATCATTGATATGCTGGCGTACTTTGTCTTCAATATTCATTTTAATAATTTTAAAGTTGAATTACAGATTGTTTTTATTTAACCGGTTTATTTTGATGGAGTTGGAGTCGGGGTCGGAGCTTTAATGACAAGGGTGTTTGCCTTGTACTTGTCCATTAGTTTTTGCATCGCCTGCACCGCAATTTTGTCCATTACGATATCTATCCCGTTCAATTTTAAGATATTCATTGAAGGTAAGTTAATGGATAACTGATTGGGGAATGTTGCACTGATAGAGGGCGTAAAACTTGTTGAAACCAGATCAAACTGGGAAAGATTAATTGTGTTCATACGTATTTAATTTATGTTTAGTTTATATTTTACCATTTGCAGGGCATCCTCCAGGTTCAGCATTCCATAGCCTGCTTTCATGTCTTTGAAACTTTTTCCCAGCTTATCGGAACTGTGTTTAAGGATGTATTTTACTTGTTGATCATTTAATGATTTTCCCTTTTGTTTTGCATAAGATTTTAGCAAGGCAATACCGCCGGTAACAAAAGGTGTTGAATGAGATGTTCCACTTGAAAAGGCATATTTTCCCTCAATGTGGGTGCTGAAAATATCTGTTCCAGGAGCAACGAAATCTACCTGGTCGCCAAAAGTTGAAAAGGCTGCAGCTCCCATCATTTCTTTATCTAATGCACCCACTCCAATGACATGTGGGAGGGAAGAAGGGTAATATTTGGCGTTCTGGCCGTCATTTCCTGTTGCCGCAACAATGGTAACTCCTTTGTCTTTGGCATACTTTACGATTTCTTCGTGCGGCAGACCACCGCCTTCATGCACAATTCCAAGGCTCATATTGATAACCTGTGCACCCTGATCGACAGCCCATTTTATCCCGGAATTGATATTGTCGATCAGACCTGCACCAACGCGGTCTTCACCTCGTTTCATTGCGCCCAGTACTCTTACCGGAAGTATTTTGCAGTGGGGTACAACTCCGGGAGACATGTGGATTCCTTTGGCACCAATGATCCCGGCAACGTGTGTTCCATGACCGACTTCATCGTCAGGATCGGTATCGTAACCCAGGAAATCCCCGATAAATTCATTTGCTCCGGAAATAATATCCACAAAATCATATCCCGGTAAAAGGCAGTGTTGTAATTCAGGATGTTTCAGCTGGATTCCCGTATCCAAAACAGCAATTATCACCGAAGGGTCTCCCAAAGTTTCTTTCGCCACTTTATCCAGTCCGATCGATTTGCGTACATGGTCATACCGGTATGAATCCTTCTTTCCCAGAGACAAGGTTAATGCAGGAAGAGGTGTGCTTGCGATTCCGCCCACCTGAACGGATTCAATTTCAGGAAGTAATTCTAAACGGTTTATCAGAGAAGTTGGAATCCGGGTATCTTCTGAGAGAATGAACCTGTAAAACCGGTTTAACTCGGCTTTGATTTCATCTTCAGACCAAACCTCGTTCTTTTTAGGATATTCGGAAGTAACAACGTAGCCAAGATTATATTCTCTGAACACCTCTTCAACATTTGCTGAAAAGGATGAGTTCGCCCTTGCTTTTCCTAAGGCAACATCTCCCCAAAATGGGATATAGGGTAAATTAAAAGACGTAGTAGTCTTTAGAACTAAATGTGGTTTCATCCAGAAGCGTGAATAGGGTTATCTAACTAAAATCGGGTCAATAATAGAAAAAATATTTGGAATCAAAGTTTTTTGTGAAATTTTTCTAAAAGTTGTTCCAATTTGACTTTTTACACCTGTTTTTTGAAGGGTTTCAGGGGAATATGCTGCTGATCTTAAAGGAAGAATCTTGCAGATAGTTGTGTGTAAATATTCGTGAATTGCGGGTATCAATGAGTCGTTGGTGATTCGATAACCAGATAAGTTTGATTGATAATCACTCTCACCTGCGAGAAAATCCGAAAGGGAAAATGGGGTTAAATCTTTTAAGGGAAATGATTGTCTTAAGAGCGAGTTAAAACCAGTTTTTGCAATGCTTTAAAAAAGCATAATTCTGGGAATGCTAAGAAGGTGTTGGTTCATTTTCCGTTTTAAAAGAGTTGTTTTAAACCAGTAAGTCGTTTACATTTGTTTAGGATTAACAGCATTTATGAAGCGGATAATTTCACTGATAGTAATGGTTTTATACCTTGTTCCTGCATTTGGAATAACGGTATCTGTGCATTATTGCAGTGGAAAATTAGCAGATGTTTCTGTGCTGATTCCTAACAAAAATAAGCCGTGTGCCTGCAGCGTTCCGGCCGAAAAAAACGAAACAATTGTTAGTGGAAAGTGCTGTGAGCAGCTTGTCTTTTCCCTCAAACTTGAAAACCAACAGCTCAAGGCATCAACAGTAAGTTGGAAATCCCTTGAAGTTGTACCTTTCAAAAGTGAACCTTTTGTTTTTGTGCCCAAAAATGAAAGGGTTGTTTCTGCCGGTAAACAGCGGTCTGACTATCATCCGAAGCGGCCGCCGGGCAGGTTCAATGAACCCATCTACATCCAAAACGAATCATTCCTGATATAGAATTACCTGTTTTCAGGTGGCCTTTTAGGCTAAACTAATCCGTGTTGGATTAGAACATTCGTTATTCATTAAAAAAAGAAATTATGAAAAAGATACAGCACCTAATGCTGGGAATGCTCTTGTTAGTAGCATTTACCAGCTGTGCAGCACCGATTAAAAATGCAAAAACAGAAAGCTTCAAAGTAGCAGGAAATTGCGAAATGTGCAAAAAAACAATTGAAACTGCAGCAAATAAGAAAGGCATTTCTGCTGCTGAATGGAACAAAGATTCCAAAATACTCACCCTGCAGTACAATGCAGAGAAAACTTCTTCAGATGAGGTGTTGAAACGCATTGCCTACTCGGGTTATGACAATGAGAAATTCCTGGCACCCGATGATGCTTATGCGAAGCTGGCAGGATGTTGTAAATACGATCGCATGAAGAAAGAAGTCGCAGTAAAAGAGCCGGTTACGAAAGTGGAAAATACCACCGAGTCCGCACAAGAGCAAGCAGCAGAAACCAGCCTGCTGGAAAAAGTTTACACGGCCTATTTCGCGCTGAAAGATGCTTTGGTAAAAGACAACGGAGTGGAAGCTTCAGCAAAATCAAACAATTTGGTAAAAGCGATTAAAGCGGTGGATATGTCTAAAATGAGTGCTGCCGAACACACAGTTTGGATGAAAGTTGAAAAAGACTTGTTGGAGCATGCCGGGAAGATTGGAGAAACCAAAGACCTTGAAAATCAACGCAAACATTTTTCACTGCTTTCGAAAGGAATGTATGACCTGGTGAAAGTTTTCAAAGCAGACCAAACAATGTACCTGCAGCATTGTCCCATGTACAATGATGGCGCCGGAGCAGATTGGCTGAGCCTTGAAAACGCAGTGAAAAATCCGTATTATGGCAGTTCCATGCTCACTTGTGGTAAAACAACCGAAACCATTAAGTAACAGATGGTAATCTATGTAAAGAATATGGTTTGCAACCGCTGTAAAATGGTGGTGAAGTCCGAGCTTGAAAAACTCGGATTTCATCCACTTGCGGTTGAACTGGGAGAAGTAGAATTAAAAGAGACACCTGCCGAAGAGGATTTGGAGAAGATCGCAAAGCGCTTTGCTGAAATCGGATTCGAACTAATCGATGATAAACGGAGCCGGTTAATTGAACGCGTGAAAACCCTCATTGTTGAATTGGTACACCATTCGGATGAAACCATACAGGTCAACATTTCCGATTACCTGGTGCAGCATATTCCGATGGAATACAAGTACCTGAGTACCCTTTTTTCGGAAATAGAAGGAACAACCATTGAGAAGTTTTACATTTCTCAGCGCATTGAACGCGTGAAAGAATTATTGGTTTACGATGAATGGTCGTTAAGCCAGATTGCTGATCAAATGGGATACAGCAGTGTGGCCTATTTGAGTACACAATTTAAAAAAGTAACAGGCCTTACTCCAAGCCATTTCAAGTCAATCAAAGAATCTAAACGCAAACCTTTGGACCAGTTGTAAATGTTATAACTCAATCAGAAAATATCATAAGTCTTTTCCTGCGTTTCCTTCTGAACTTTGTAGCATATAAATGGAAATTATGGAAACAACAGATCAAGACTTGCTTTTTATCCCGCTGGAAGGAGTGGAAAGTGAGCATTGTGCACTGATAGTGGACGGTGGTTTGAAAAAGCTGGAAGGCGTTACACTTCATAAAGTGGAGCTTAACAATAACCGCGCGATCATCAATGAAACCAAAGCATTTAATATTTTACCCGGAGCTGTAAAAACCATTCGGGATCTGGGGTATGGCGTAACCACCGTGAAAAAGAACTTCCCGGTTTTGAATATGACCTGTGCTTCTTGTGCTATCAGTGCTCAGACCATTCTTGAAAGCGTAAAGGGTGTGGCAGCCGTCTCGGTAAATTACGCCAATAACCTGGCATCGGTGGAGTACATTCCGTCAATAACAGGTCCAAAGGAACTCCAGACTGCTATGCGCTCAATCGGGTACGATTTAATGATTGATGAAACCGAAACGGCTAAAGACACGCTGGAAGAATTGCATCAGCAGAAATTCCGAAAGCTGAAGAATAAAACGATTGGTGCCATTCTTTTTTCGATTCCGGTTGTTGCAATCGGTATGTTCTTCATGCATATTCCTTATGCAAACTATATCATGTGGATACTTTCTACGCCGGTGATTGTTTGGCTGGGTAAGGATTTCTTCATCAATGCCTGGAAACAGGCGAAGCATCGTTCTGCAAATATGGATACATTGGTTGCTCTGAGTACCGGTATCGCATATTTATTCAGTGTTTTCAATACGCTGTTTATGGAAGTGTGGCATAAACAGGGCCTGCATGCGCATGTTTATTTTGAAGCCGCAACGGTAGTAATAGCTTTTATTTTGCTTGGAAAATTACTCGAAGAAAAAGCGAAGGGAAATACATCTTCGGCACTCAAAAAACTGATTGGTTTGCAGCCTAAAACAGTTACGATCCTGAATAAGCAGGGAGCGTCTGAAGAAATTCCGATTATCCATGTTCAGATCGGTGATACCATTGTGGTAAAACCAGGTGAAAAGATTGCCGTAGACGGAACAGTTATCTCCGGGAAATCCTTTGTGGACGAAAGTATGTTGAGCGGTGAACCACTGGCTGTTGAGAAGGTAGAAAACTCGAAAGTTTTCGCCGGAACGATCAATCAAAAAGGCAGTTTCCATTTTAAAACCGAAAAAGTAGGTGATGCAACCATGCTGGGACAGATCATTAAAATGGTGCAGGACGCTCAGGGCAGTAAAGCTCCGGTTCAAAAACTTGTAGATAAAATTGCGGGAATCTTCGTGCCTATAGTTTTAGGGATTTCCATACTAACGCTAATTCTTTGGGTAATCCTGGGCGGTGAAAACGGGCTCACGCAAGGAATTTTGTCCCTTGTAACAGTTCTTGTAATTGCTTGTCCGTGTGCTTTGGGGCTCGCTACGCCAACAGCAATTATGGTTGGCGTGGGTAAAGGTGCTGAAAACGGTATCCTGATAAAAGATGCCGAAAGCCTGGAACTGGGCCGTAAAGTAAACGCAGTGGTGCTCGATAAAACAGGAACGATCACAGAGGGGAAACCAAAGGTAACGGGAATAGAATGGTTAAACAAAGACAGCAGTTTGCAAGCTGTTCTATACAGTATTGAAAAACAATCGGAGCACCCCTTGGCTGAATCCGTGGTCAACTATTTTAATGAAACGGAAACCCGCCACGTGCATCACTTTGAAAGCATTACAGGATTCGGAGCTAAAGCGGAAGTTGACGGACAAACGTATTTCGTGGGAAATAAGGCGCTGCTTGACCAAAATAAAATCAGTATTGACAGCGGCTTGATTTCCATTTCAGAGACCTGGCTATCCGATGCGAAAACAGTCATTTTCTTTGCAGATACCAAAAAGGCATTAGCTGTAATAGCTATTTCGGATGAACTAAAAGAAACTTCCATTGAAGCCGTCCGCCAACTCCGGGAATCCGGAATTGAAGTATACATGCTCACAGGTGATAACAACCAAACGGCAAAAGCCATCGCCGATAAAGCAGGAATCGGGCACTATAAAGCAGAAGTACTGCCCGCAGATAAATCGGAATTCATCAGGCAGCTGCAGGCTGAAGGAAAAATAGTAGCCATGGTCGGAGACGGCATCAATGACAGCAATGCGCTCACCCAGGCCGATGTAAGTATCGCAATGGGAAAGGGGAGTGATATTGCTATGGATGTTGCCCGCATGGTAATCATTTCTTCAGATCTGATGAAAATCCCGGTTGCATTTCAGCTTTCAAGACAAACGGTAGCTGCCATTAAACAAAATTTGTTCTGGGCGTTTATTTACAACGTAATCGGTATTCCAATTGCAGCCGGAATCCTTTATCCGGTTAATGGGTTCTTATTGAATCCAATGATTGCCGGAGCAGCCATGACACTCAGTTCATTGAGTGTTGTGAGCAATAGTTTGCTGCTGAAATTCAGACACCTGAATAAATCGTAAAAATCATAAATCGTTCGGAAAAAATCATAAGTATAAAGCCCCTGAGAAAGCGAATCTTTGCAGGGTATTAAAAGTAAATAATCATGGAAAAGAAACAATTCAAAACAACCATTAAATGTGCAGGATGCCTGGAAAAAGTAACCCCTTTCTTAAATGAAAAGCTGTCCCCGTCTGAGTGGAATGTAGATATTCTTACACCGGCAAAGATCCTGACCGTTACATCAGATAAAGTAAGCGCTGAAGAAATTGAAGAACAGGTGAAATCTGCAGGATTCCAAATCGAGCGGATCGAAGCACAATAGGAAGTTTATGCTCCTTCTGTGAGGTGAAAAAGGTAGTAATGATGTAAATTGATAGTAATGAAAAGAATAGTATTGGTTATAGGAATGATTTGGATGCAGCTTTTGGCTTTTGGTCAGAAAAATGTGCGGTACGATCTATACATCCGGGATACAACGGTGAATTTTACCGGGAAAGAACGCCATGCCTATTCCGTCAACGGAAGTATTCCAATGCCTGAGTTACACTTCACGGAAGGAGATACCGCTGAAATTTGGATCCATAATGAATTGGATACAGAAACATCCATCCACTGGCACGGGTTAATATTACCCAATGAGCAAGATGGAGTTCCTTATTTGACAACAGCGCCTATCAAGGCCGGAAAGACACATCTTTACAAATTTCCAATCGTACAAAACGGTACCTATTGGTACCACTCACATACCGGTTTACAAGAACAGGGCGGAATGTACGGGGCATTTATCATTCACAAACGAGATGAAAAACCGATGCAGGAATACACACTTATTCTCAGTGACTGGACGGACATGAAACCGGAGCAGGTACACCGCCGGCTGCACATGGCCAATGACTGGTCGGCCATTAAGAAAGCATCCGTTCAAAAAGGAGCAGTGCAGAGTTATGGCGATGCCATTCTTTCCGGAAGGTTGAAAACAAAGCTTGGAAACGAATGGAAACGCATGCTGGCAATGGATGTGAGTGATGTGTATTACAACACATTCCTGTCGAATGGTAAGCCGGAAATACAAGCTCCGAAATTCAAAGCAGGAGATAAAGTCCGGATCCGGATTATCAATGGTAGTTCATCCACGTATTTCTGGATGCGCTGGTCAGGCGGTAAAATGGATGTGATAGCCAGTGACGGTTCGGATGTGGTCCCGGTTGCGGTAGACCGATTCATCATTGCCGTTTCGGAAACGTATGACGTCGTCGTGACAATTCCTTCAGATAGCACAGCTTTTGAGTTGCAGGCCACGTCGGAAGACCGAATCAGAAGTACTTCTTTGTGGTTGGGAGATGGTGTCAAACAACTTGTTTCCCCGCTTCAGCCTTTAAAATATTTTGAAGGGATGCAGATGATGAACGACATGATCCGGATGAATGGAAACCTGGACGACATGGGCATGAATATGAGCCTGCAGCAAATGGATATGAACGTCGTTATGTATCCTGAAATAACAGGAGCTCTTCCGAAAAAGAACAAAAAACACAATCACATGGATATGACGAACGGTGATCAATACAAAAGCAACGATCTGTCTGATATTGTGACCTTGAATTACAACATGCTTCGCTCACCGGTTAAGACAACACTTCCGGATGTAAAAACGACTGTTTACCAGTTTGAACTAACCGGAAATATGAACCGTTATGTATGGAGCATTAACAACAAAACGGTTTCGGAAGCGGATAAGATCCTGATCCGGAAAGGTGAAAACGTTCGGATCATCCTTTACAATAATTCCATGATGCGCCACCCGATGCACCTGCATGGTCATTTTTTCAGAGTGGTTAATGGGGCCGGCGATTATTCACCCTTGAAAAACGTACTGGATATTATGCCGATGGAAACAGATACGATAGAGTTTGCGGCCACAGAAAGCGGTGATTGGTTTTTCCATTGTCACATCCTTTATCACATGATGAGCGGAATGGGACGAATTTTTACCTATGAAAATTCACCTCCCAATCCACAGCTGCCAAATCCGGAAAAAGCCTTGAAAAAGCTTTACGCTGATGACCGGGAATTCCACTTTATGTTCCAGAACGACTTTGCTACTAACGGGAACGACGGAGAAATGATGTACATGAATACCCGCTGGAACTTACAGGCAGAATGGCGGCTCGGATACGATAAAATGATGGGGTGGGAGACAGAAACGCATGTGGGCAGGTATATCGGTAAGATGCAATGGCTTTACCCGTATGTCGGATTTGATTACCGCTACCGCAAAATGGAAATGGGCGAAACTGAACGGAATCTTTTCGGCCAGGTAAACACCAAAGATCAGCGCGCGGCCTTGTGTTTTGGTATCCAATACACCTTACCCATGCTGGTAATAGCAGACTTTCGGATCGATACTGATGGAAAACTTCGACTTCAATTGATGCGGGAAGATATTCCGCTGACAAAAAGATTGCGGCTGGGACTGATGTATAATTCTGATTTTGAGTACATGGGCAGCCTGAAATATGTCCTGAACCAATCGTTTTCCCTTTCGGCGCATTACGACAGCGATATGGGGTTTGGAGGCGGATTTACCTTTACCTATTGAATGCTCCTTCCGGAAAATTAGGCAGAATGAGAATGAGAATTTAGTGTACATACGCTCTCCTTCATCTTTACTATCTTTGAGAAGTTACTGATCATGGAGAAAGTATTTAAACTCAAAATTCAATGAAAACAATCTTATTAATAGCATGCTTATTTGCCGTTCAATTAGCGACGGGACAAAAAGCTCCGGCCAAACAGACAATCACTGTTAAAACACCCAATACCTGTGACCATTGCAAAGTGTGCGAAACCTGCGGTGGAAAACTGGAAGGCCAACTAGGGCTGGCGAAAGGTGTGCAGTCGGTGACATACAACGAAGCAGACCAAACAACCACCGTAGTCTATTGGACAAAGAAAACAACACCGGAAAAGATCCGCAAAGAGATTTCACTGCTTGGTTTTGATGCCGATGAGGTAAAAGCAGATCTGAACGGATATAAAGAGCGGGATAACTGCTGCAAAGAAAAATAACAGTTTTCCGGAGGAACGATAAAGCGGTTAACAGCCGCTTTCTTTTTTTGTAATTTAGCTCCCCAAAATCAAGCGGCAGTTGAAATTGAATTCTTTAAACAGGCAAATCCATTTTACGGCATCCGGAAAACGGCGTGTATTGATCGGGCTTATTTTGGCTGTTTACCTGTGTTTTATAATCATTGTGCTGCAGCCTTTTGATACCAGTCAGTTTGATGCGGAATATAAAACACTCCTTCTTTCGGGGTATGGAATCTTTTTAGGGATTCTATTTATCCTTCACGGAAGTATCGAAAAACGGTTTTAACTCCTGATCAATGTTGAGGGGATTGTCGGGATTAATTTGAATGTTTTGCACCAAGGTATTGACTGTATTTTGGAGTTCCTCGTTGTTCGTTGTCTGCGAATTTGCTACTAAATTGGCGGCAGCGTAAGAATCATCTTGCAGACTTTGTCTGATAAATTGCTGAACGCTCTATTTCTTATACCCGCTATCAACAACAGGCTTTATTTTAACTGCTTCAATCTTAAATCCTTTTTCTTTCAATTGTTCAAGAATCCCACATTTTCTTCTTAAATGAAAGTATCCAACTGCTATAAATGTATTTTTCGAACTTACTAAATTTGGAATACTGTTCATCCATTCATTATTCCGTTGAAAAATTAAAATATCCGCTTCGCATTCTTTTTCAAACTCATAGGCCAAATCTAACCTCCTGTATCTGTCTGCCAAATCGCAATTATTCCTATTCGGTTTGTCTGTGGTCATTTGATGAATCCAGGCACTGATATTTTTTCTCTCTTTTTTCCAGTCAGGTTCTTTGTTTTCTTTTTCTATTAAACTTAGTTGTGCACTATCCGTTTCTAATCCTAAAATTTCAATGTTGTTCTTTTCTGCAATAGTTTGCAAGTAGGTGTCAAAATGATCAAATTCGTCCGTTGGTTTAGTCGTTTCACATCTGACTTTCTGAAATTCCTGTTGCAGTTTCCACCTAATTTCCACTGGTTTTAGTTTATAGATATCAACATTCCAATTTTCAGCAATTGCTTTAAGTTTCTCCAAGTCCTTCTTCTTTAATCTTTTTTCAATTTCGGGAGACGGTTCCCTTTTATTAATCATTTGCCTGGTATGCTCTATATGATCAACAGATTCAAAAACAGCCAATTCTGAATTCAAAAGCGCTTCTTTAATTTCCGGAATTGAATCGACAAAAGAATTTCCAAATTGATGAAACGTTCCTACGATAAAAGATGTTTTGCTATTTATCGTATCTGTTACCTTCCATAAAATAGTTTTTTGAGCTATCGCAGCCGGTGCAAGTATCAAAATGATAGCTATGTTTAATGCGTATTTCATACTTTAGTTTGCTGTTACAGGTTGTATTTATTTCCTTGAGTTCGATTTCCCTGTCATTTTATTTTTCACATATATTCGTTTTAACCAAACATGTCCGAAAGATAGAACTTTCTTTTAAAAACTTGTCGTAAATCCGTATTACGCACTGTCCCTATTTGTTTTTTTCTTTATCAAAGTGTGCAAGGGCATAATGGCATGCAAGCAGGTACAAAGTCAAATTGAAGTATTGGCGATTCCTTATTCCCTTTAGGTTTGGCCAATTCGTTCAAGTCCACTTTCAATGCTTTTTTTGTCATGTTGGTATATTCATCAGTAAATTTTTCAAAATCGTTTCGTGATAAGTTCCATGCTTGTTCAAACTTTTCGCTTGCTTTTCCTTTCTCATTCTTTCCTTCAAACGTCATTCCTTTGATACAAAGTTTTACGACTTAATTATCAGTATTTTATGCTTGTGTAAAGTTGCTGCCAGCGGTCCCAAAATATTGTCAATATATAAATGGTATCAGCATTTTGGTCTTGCTTGCATAGTCGTCATAATCTTTTCCGTATTTATCCCTGAGATGTTTGTCCAGTTTGGGCGCATTGTAAAAAGCAAAGAAACAAAAGAGTAAAACCGGAATACTTACTGCATACCAATTCCGGGTAATATCCGCATATGCAGTTACCCAAAGCAGATCACCAAAGTAATTGATGTGCCTGGAATACTTAAAAAATCCTCCGGTATACATTTTTCCTTTGTTGTCAGGATTCTTTTTCCATTGGTTCCGCAAAATCTCTCCACCGGTATTTAACACACTCAGTGTCGGGAAAATACCTGTTAATGCTGCCCATCGGAGATTTCTATACACATGACGGTGTGCGGCTTGACAAAGCAGGAGTGGCCCCGGATATCGAAGTGAAGTCGGAAGATGCACTAACCAAGGCATTGGAAGTAATTAATCGGGAATGAGAACGCTGCTTCAATCTACGAACTTCGCCTGTAAATGAGAGTATGAGAATAAACCCGCTGCAACGGATTGTTTTCATACTAATCTAAAAATCTTACAAATACCCATAAGAATCTTACAAGATCATATCCCTGATTCATACTTAACTTCTTAGTAAGTAATATAAGTAATAAAAGCAGGCAGTATGATAGAAAAAAATGCAAATTACCCACTGGTAACATTAACAGGCAAAAGGATCCTGGTTACCGGTGGGACAACTGGAATTGGAAGAGCCACAGCAATACTTTTGGCTTCGGTAGGAGCACGTTTAATGATTTTCGGAAGGCACCGGCAAGAATTAGATGAAGCCCTGGAAAGGTTGGATGAAGCTTGGGGAGAACGGGAGAAAGCAGGGAATAACAAAGTGATTGGGATGATAGCTGATGCATCTGATAAGGACGATGTGGAGGCAGTATTTAGAAGATTTGACGAAGAATACGGTGCAATAGATGTACTGATCAATAATGCGGCAATTGGTTACGGAAGTGTTCTGGAGGGCAGCCATGAAGACCGCAATTACCTGTTGAGTACCAATGTAGATGGTTACCTGATGTGTGTAAATGAAGCTGCCAAACGAATGAAGGAAAAGGGCCGCGGACATATTGTCAATATCGGGTCCATGAGTGCTGAATCAAGAGAGGGTGGAAGTTCTGTGTATGTAGCTGCCAAATCAGCAATTCGCGGATTTTCGGTAGCCCTGCGAAAAGAACTGAATCCGCATAATATCAAAGTAACCCTGATTGAGCCGGGAGCTGTACTTACCGAAATGCAGGAAGGTTCAGCGGAAGAACTTTGCGAAAAGGTAGAAGATGAAAAGATGCTGAAAGCAACCGATATTGCCGAAGCCATTCTTTTTTGCCTTTCCCAACAAAATCGCTGCGATATAGTGAGCTTACAAATTAAACCGTTAATGCAGGAAGTTTAGGAAAGAAATAAAAGCGGGAATGAGGATTGATGCTTCATGTTAATTCTGTAAAATGCATCCTATATTCCGACTTTTGACTACTTCTAACTTTCCCTTATTCCGGTTCTTTGCATCATTACTTTTAAATAAGACACATGAATGCAACATTAATTACCGGGGCATCGGACGGGATCGGAAAAGCAATTGCCCGTGAATTTGCTTCCCTTAAACACAACCTGGTGCTTGTAGCACGTAACGAAGAAAGATTAGCGGCACTTTGTGAGGAATTAAGGTCAAAGTATCGGATCCAGGTTCAATATATAGTGGCAGATCTGACCAAACCGGAAGCGCCCGGGGCTCTTTTTGAGGAATGCCTGCAGAGAACTATTTCTGTGGATGTACTGATCAATAATGCCGGAAAAGGTTCCAGCGGAGAGTTTTTTAAAAATGACCTGGAGGCAGAATTGGAAATAATCCGGCTCAACAATTCGAGCCTGGTTGCGTTGACTCATTTGTTCCTGCCGGAAATGATCCGGAACAAAAAAGGCTTTATCGTCAATGTAGCCTCCATGATCGCATTTTTCCCAAGCCCGTACATGGCTGTTTATGCCGGGTCCAAGCATTTTGTAAAAGCATTTACCTATTCACTGACCGAAGAATGCAGACCTTATGGTGTGAATGTACTATTGTTCAGTCCCGGGCTTACAACTTCCAATTTTATGAATACGAAAGCAAACAACAACGACTGGGGAAAAGTACTGGTTCAGGGAAGTAACACACAAACGCCGGAGCAGGTTGCCAAAGAACTTGTGACAGCTTATAAAAGAAACAAAACTTTTCACGTATCGGGTTCGCGGAACAGGGTATTTGCTATCTTGGCAGCTCATCTTTCACCGGGTTTTGTTGCAAGGAGTTTTGCAAAACAGAAAAGAAAACAAATAGGATGGAAACAATTCATGTAAAATCGATTTCCCAAAGCCATCAATTACTTGGGCTGAAGAAACCAAAACATCCTTTATTCAGCATTACTCGCTTTGAAGAAATGCCGCACACCGAGGTTCCGGATAAAACCAAACTGATCTTTGATTATTACCAGATCGTATTCAAAAAAAAATGTCCGAACAAATTGCAATACGGGCAGACTATCTATGATTTTGATGAAGGAGTGATGTCTTATTTTGCCCCGAAACAAATAAGCATTGTTGATCCCGGGGCATTGTTCCCGGTTTCCGGCTGGGTCATTCAGCTGCATCCCGATTTTTTGCGGGGGTATGAGCTGGATAAAAAGATCAAAGAGTATGGTTTCTTTGAATATGCGGCCAATGAAGCCCTCATTCTTTCCGAGGACGAAGAGAAAACAATGGAACAGATCCTGCAGCAACTTCACAAAGAATACCATCTGCCCATCGATAAATTCAGCCAGGACGTGGTAATTGCCAACCTGGAATTAGTGCTGACCTACAGTAATCGCTACTACAACCGGCAATTCATAGTAAGAAAGGCTGTTAACGATACACTGCTGGGTAAATTCGAGCACTTGCTGAACCGGTATTTCGGAGACGAACAAAGGGAAAGAGCGTTGCCCGCTGTCAACTATTTTGCGGCACAGTTGAATTTATCGGATAAATATTTTTCCGATTTGCTCAAACAGCAGACCGGATTATCCGCATTACAGCACATCCACGAAAAGATCATTGAAAAAGCAAAAGAGAAACTGGCTGCTACCGAGCTTACAGTGAGTGAAATCGCATATGAATTGGGCTTTGAGCATCCGCAGTCTTTCAGTAAGTTATTCAAGGCCAAAACCAACCTTTCACCCGTAGAGTTCCGGCGGTTGTTTAATTAACTTTCAATCCTGTAAGTTTCCTGTGCCGGACTTTTCCGGGAATAGCAAAAAAGGAAGATTGGTTGCTCCGGGTAAAACAAATGTGTTAGTTTTAAACCTTAAGAAAGTGAAACAAATCGCTGTTTATCACTATTTATTGTTTATATTGGTAACTAAAACTATTCACGCCATGAAGAACATATTTTCAGATACGATCTCATTCGATGATTTGGAAATGGCTGAAAAAGTTGCTCAGGGAAACCTGAAGACTTTTTTGGAAGTGTTTGATTCAAGCCCTGCCTGTATGTCCATTACTACACTTGAAAGAAGATATCTCCGCGTAAACAAACGGTTTGTAGAAATTTACGGTTTTGAGGAAAATGAGGTGGTCGGACGAAATGCCCGCGAACTTGGAATCCTTGATCCGGAGGAACATGAACGGGTTTCAGGCATTATCCGGGAAAAAGGACGGATAAAAAACGAAACGATCAAATGCCGCGGAAAGGACGGAAGAATTATTTATGCCATCAGTTCCATTGAAAACCTGGAAATCAATGGCGAAAGGTTCCTGGTCTCATCCTTTTTGGATATTTCGCCCATTTTGCAGCAACAGCAGTTGATTGAACAGCAGAATAGGGAAATGCTGGAGAGTATCCGCTATGCAAAGCTCATTCAGAAAGCCATATTTCCTACAAAAGCTCAGTTAGATGCCATTCTTACGGATTCATTCGTACTGCTTAAGCCCAAGCACATTGTGAGCGGAGATTTTTACTGGATAAAAGAACACCGGGATAAAATTTTCATAGCAGCCTGTGACTGCACCGGTCATGGGGTTCCGGGAGCATTTATCAGTATTATCGGGAACAACCTGCTGAGTAAATGCATCACGGACTACGGGCAGACAAATCCGGCCGATATACTGAACCAGCTGAACAATGAGTTCCAAAACGCGAATCAGAAAATCATTGACCGCAGCTACGAAATAAAAGACGGAATGGACATTGCGTTGTGCGTGATCGACAAATCAAACAGGATCATGGAATATGCCGGGGCTTACAACCCGATCTACCAGGTGAAAAACGGCGTACTCACCAAGCTGGCAACCGACAAAATTCCCATTCACCTCTTTTCCAAAAACACCGATAAGCAGTTCACAAGCTACCAGATCAATATTGAATCCGGAGACAGCTACTACCTGTTTAGCGATGGGTACGCAGACCAGTTTGGCGGGGAAGAAGGAAAGAAATTCACTTACCGGAATTTCAAGGAATTGATCCTCTCCATGCAGGACCTCACTATGAAAGAACAGCGCGACGTGTTCAATCAGACCATTGAAGAATGGAAAATCCAATCCGATGAAGAGCAGACAGACGATATTTTGATCGTTGGATTCAGAGTACCGTGATTTCCTCTTCGGAGAAATTAAAGTTTCCCCCTTTGGAGGGATAAAAGGGGGAGGAATTCGACAGAACTGATGCAAGGTGGAGGATAAACCAGATTTACCCCTCAAAAACAGCCGTGTAATCGGTCAAACCATCTATGAAATCCGTGAAAGAAGCCGCCAGGAATTCCAGTTCTACCTCCGAATAATGCACATAGATGTTTCCATATGAATTTTCGTCCAGTGACATGGCCAGGTAGCCGGTCCCCGTTCTGCCGATCGCAAGGTGCTTTTCAGGCAGGTAATCCCTGCGTTCAACCAGGAGCGTGTCTCCGTGCTTGATCGGGTAGAAGCCCAGCAGGTTGATCCCGTCATCCGGAAGACCGAAGAACAGGTAGATGCTCACCACCGCACCGCCATTGTATGTAAGCATGTGGGCTTTGTAATCCTGGGGAAGTACCAGGCCGGTAGTAGTTTCAAATTCATGTAGTTCTTCGGCTGAAATAGCCGGGTTTTCCGATATGAAAAGATCGGGCCTCCGGGCATCATTTGTCCTCCAGTTGTTTCGAATGAATTGTTTCATAGTATTTTAATCCGTATTGATGGGTTGAATGCGGAACAAAAGTACATCATTCAAAAAGCCCGAAAACCCTCAAAACTGGGTGAATTGATATTAGGGGAGGTTTAATTGACAGGTGCTCAGAAAGGAAATATATTTGTTTGACCGAATTTACTATATTCGAAAAACTATTCACACCCTTATGCATACGCACGAAAACAAGACCCAACAGCAAAAAGCAGCATTCACCCGGGATACCGGAAAACAAAACAACCCCGAACTGAGTTTAACGGACAACCGCCCGGAAGCATTCATTCAGCGCAAGATGCAGGAAGCTGCAGATAACAGCCCGCAGGCAAAGAACAATTTATTGATACAAGCCATGGCAGAACAGCCCGTTCAACAGAAAGCCGTGATACAGCTGGCACGTACCAAAAAAGAGGTAAAGGGAACCGTAAGCGGACACGGCGGATTGCGGCGCAATAAAAAAACAGGAGCATTGATCGGATACAAAGTCCCGAAAGGGAAAAAGATCGTGATCTCAGCGCCGCCGGGAGCAACCCTCGGAGATATCTCCCTGGTGTTGAACACCACAGACACCCCGGATTACAAAAAGATCCGGAAAATGGTGAAAGTCAGTACTGTGCCGGGATTATGGAAAAACGGTACGGTAGTTTCCCTTGTACGCAATAATCCCACGATCGTTAAATCGGTAACACAGCAAAAGGCGCTGGACGACCTGGATACCGGAGCACGGACCTATGATAAACTGCTGCCTGAAGAAAAAGGATCACTGACCAAACTGGAGAAAAAACCGGACTTTGAGCAGTGGGCAGAGTCCTATGTAACCCCCGAAACCTTCCAGGTAAAGAATGAGGGAGAAGAGATGGACGACATGGTCCTGGAACCGTTTGAAGATGAATTGCGCAGTGACGACGTTGATACAGCCGATCAAAATGACTACATCAAAAG